>NZ_JAWDJJ010000117.1:0-7658 GCF_032465695.1 Actinomyces sp. MRS3W | reverse complement strand
GTGTGGTCGGCCTCGGCGGTGTCAAGGTCGCCGAAGATGAAGGCGCCCCCGTGGATCCAGACGACGGCGCCGCGGCGGCCGGCGGCGTCGGGGACGGCGAGCTCGTGCGGGGTGTACACGCGTACGGGGACGTCACCGTGCGGGCCGGGGGCCGCATCGTCCCGGCGTGCCACCTCGGGCAGGTCGACGGGCTCGACGGGCAGGTCGTAGCGGTCCGCCTGAGCCATCACCGCCGGCGTCCACTCCGGGCCGCGCTGGGGCAGGCCGTCCAGGACGTGAATCCGCTCGCCGTGGACGCCGGCGACGCGGCCGACCTTCTCGGGGCTCTCGGTGACGACAACGGGGTCGTCGGGTGAGTTGAAGCGCATGGGCCGTACCTCCTCGTACGTGCTTGCAGGTGCTTGTGCGCGGGGTCAGTCGGTGACGGTCAGCAGCAGGGGCTCGGCGTCGGGGTCGTCCCCGACGCGGATCTCGAAGTCGCCGGGCTCGACGCGCCAGCCCTCCCCATCGTCATCCCACAGCGCCAGGTGGCTGCGGTCCAGCCGGAAGGAAACCGCTTGGCTGCCGCCGGCGGGGACGGCGACGCGCTGGAAGCCGGCGAGCCTGCGCACGGCGGGGGCGAGCGAGGCGAGCACGTCGCGGGTGAACAGCAGTACCACGTCCTCACCGTCCCGCTCCCCGGTGTTGGCGACGGCGGCCGTGACCTCCACGGCGGCGCCGGCGTCGAGCTCCGCCCGGGAGATGGTGGTGCGGGAAAGGGCGGCGTCGCGGTAGGCGAAGCTCGTGTAGGACAGGCCGTGGCCGAAGTGGAAACGGGGGCCGAGCGGCAGGTCGCGGTACTTGGAGGTGAAGAACTCCTGGAGGTTGGCGGGGCCGTCCAGGCCCATGTCGAAGACGGGCTTGACCATCTCCCCGCCGCGGGTGGCGGGGCGGCCGGTGTTCTCGTGGGCGTCGTAGGTGGCGGGCAACTGGCCGGAGTGGCGGGGGAAGCCCATGGGCAGCCGGCCGGAGGGGTTGGCGGCGCCGGTGAGCAGTTCGGCGATGGTCTCCGGGCCGGTGGTGCCCAGGTGCCAGGCCAGCAGCACGGCGTTCGGCTCCTCGATCCAGTCCTCGACGACGAGCGGCCGTCCGGCCACCAGTACCACGGCCACGGGCGTGCCGGACTCGACGGCCGCGTGGACGAGGTCGGCCTGATCGCCGGGCAGGTGCAGGTCGGCTCGGGAGGTGGCCTCACCGGTGAGCTGGCTCGGCTCGTCCAGGGCGAGGATGACCAGGTCCGCCTCGGCGGCGGCCTCGGCGACGGCGGCGACCTCGGCCGCGGTGACGCCGAGGGGGTCCTGCCCGCCCAGAACCGTGAGCGCGGGGGCCGGCTCACCCGCGGCGGAGGCGCGCTCGGCCAGGGCGGTGGCGAGCGCATCGGCCAGCGACTGGGTCGGCGGGGCTGCGAAGTGCTGCACCCAGGCGCCCAGGTGGTCGGTGTCGGTGGCGGCGCTACCACCGACCTGGCCGGTTTTGCCGCCGCCACCTGGCTGCGGGGTGTCCCCATCGTGCAGGTGCCCACCACGCTGCTGGCCATGGTTGACGCCGCCGTCGGCGGCAAGACCGGCATCGACACCGGCGCCGGCAAGAACCTGGTCGGTGCCTTTCACGCCCCGGCCGCCGTCATTGCGGATTTGGATGCGCTGGCAACCCTGCCCGGCCCGGAGTTGCGCGCCGGCATGGGGGAGGTCGTCAAATGCGGGTTCATCGCCGACCCGGTCATCCTCGACCTGCTGCTGCAGTTGCCCGCCCCGCCTACCGCCGACTCCCCGGTTATCGCCGAACTCGTCACCCGCTCGGTGGCGGTTAAGGCCGCCGTGGTGGGGGAGGACCTCACCGAGGCGGGTTTGCGGGAGATTCTCAACTACGGACACACCTACGCCCACGCCATTGAGAAGGTCACCGACTATACCTGGCGGCACGGCGAGGCGGTTGCTGTCGGCTGCATCTTCGCCGCCGAGGTGTCCCACCGTCTGGGACGGCTCAGCACCGAGGCGCTCACGGCGCACCGGCGTGCCTTTGCCGCCGCCGGGCTGCCCACCGCCTTCCCTGAGGGTGCGGGCGCTTTCGACGCCCTTGAAGAGGCCATGCTCAGCGACAAGAAGGTGCGCGCCGGCAGGCTGCGCATGGTTCTGCTCGACGACATCGCCGCTCCGGTACGGGGTGTGGAACCGGATGCCGGCGTGCTGCGCGCCGCCCACGAGGCGGTCACGGCGTCACCCGCTGCCGCGGATCCGGGAGGAAAGCAGTGAGCCCGGCCGGCGTGGTGCTCATTGGTGCTCCCGGGGCGGGCTGTTCCAGCGTTGGCCGCGCGCTGGCGCAGACCGCAGGCGCACCGCTGGTCGATGTCGGTGAGGCCGTGGCCCGTCAGCTGGGCACGAGCCCTGAACTGGCTCTCGTCGCCGTACCCGAGGAGCGCTATCGCGAGGTGGAGGCCGCCGTCGCCATGGGAATGATCGGGCAGGCGCGCGACGGCGCCGTCGTCGCCCTCGGATCGGGCTGCCTGAGCGACGCCGCCGTGCGTACGGCATTGGAATCGGCCGCAGCCGACGGCGTCCGGATCGTGCACCTGACCGCCTCCGCAAGGCGGCTGGCCACGCGCAACGGGCTGGATGCGCCCCGCTCCGTCGCGTTGGGCAATGTGCACCAGACTTTCACCCGGATGCTGCAGGAGCGGGAGGCTGCCTGCCGTCAGGTGACCGACGACGTCGTCGACACCACCGACACCACTCCCACCCAGGCGGCCGCCCTCATCCGCAGCACTGGGCTTCCCCTAAGCTAACGGCATGTACGTTCCCCGGCACTTCGAACTTCCCGAGGACTACGTCGCCGCGTTTCTCGACCGGCCGCACGCCGGCAACCTCGTGACGGTGCATGCCGACGGCCCGCAGGCCACCTTCGTGCCCTTCTACCGTGACCCGGAGCGCAACATCCTGGTCACCCACCTCGTGCGCAATAATCCGCAGGCGCGCGAGCCGATCACCGCACCCGGCATGGTCATCTTCGACGACGTGGGCGCCTACGTCTCGCCCCGCTGGTACGCCACCAACGACGTCAAACCCAATGTGCCCACCTGGGACTACATCACCGTGCACGTGTGGGGGCCGGTGCGCATCGACCCGCGCCCCGAGGCGGCCCTGGCGGCGGCCCGGCGCCTGACGGATCTGTATGAGAGCGACGACGTGCTCGCCCCCATCGGGGAGGACAAGCTCACGCGCATGTCCCGCGCCATCGTCGCCGCCGAGGTCGGGATTGAGCGGATCCAGGGCAAGGCCAAGATGAGTCAGAACCGCCACCCCGACGACATCCGCTCTCTCGCTGCGGAGCTGGCCCGCCAGGGGCAGCAAGCCATGGCCGACTTCCTGCTCACCGTCAGCCTGCCATACGCCGAGCAACGCTTCGCCACCCTCGCCCGCTTGGAGGACATGCACGCGCTGCGCACGAATCTGTCAGATCGGCGCGACTAGCGTGCCGTGACCGGCATGACAGGCGTCGGCCGGGGAAGTGCCCGGGTCATGGCGGTAGGCTTAGCCGGTCTAAGACTTCCAGCAATCCTCTAGCGAGTAAGGAACCGCACGTGGCAACGACGAACGACCTCAAGAATGGCATGGTGCTCAACCTGGAGGGCCAGCTGTGGCAGGTGGTCGAGTTCCAGCACGTCAAGCCGGGCAAGGGTCCCGCCTTCGTGCGCACCAAGATCAAGAACGTCCTGTCCGGCAAGACCGTTGACAAGACCTTCAACGCCGGCCTCAAGGTGGAGACTGCCACCGTTGACCGCCGCGACATGCAGTTCTCCTACAAGGACGGCGACGACTTCGTCTTCATGGACGTCAAGACCTACGAGCAGACCTACGTGCCTGCCGACGTGGTCGGTGACGCCGCCAACCTCATGCTGGAGGGCCAGGACGTCATCGTCGCCTTCCACGACGAGGCGGTCCTGTTCGTGGAGCTGCCGGCTGCCGTCGTGCTGACGATCTCGCACACCGAGCCGGGTCTGCAGGGCGACCGTTCCTCCGCGGGTACTAAGCCCGCCACGCTGGAGACCGGTGCTGAGATCCAGGTCCCGCTGTTCCTCAACATCGGCGACAAGGTCAAGGTCGACACCCGCTCCCGCTCCTACATCTCCCGCGTCACCGACTGAGCGCCGATGACTGATTCCACGCCTGCGGCGAGCACTCCGGCGACCGAGGAGACTCTGGACGACGTCGCGGAGGCCGAGCGCTCCAAGCACCCGGTCACTGCCCGCACCAAGGCACGCCGCCGCGCGGTCGAGATCCTCTTCGAGGCAGACCAGCGCGGCCTGCTCAAGTCCGCCGACGCCGCCCAGAACCTGCGCGAGCTCGCCGCGCAGCGGGCTATTCATTCGGCGAACCACACCGAGGCCCCCGCCTACACGCGGGTGGCGCTCGCCGGGGTTGCCGACCGCCTGGCGGAGGTCGACGAGATTATCGAGACCTACGCCCACGGCTGGGTGCTCAGCCGCATGCCCGCCGTTGACCGCGCCATCGCGCGTCTGGCCACCTGGGAGATCGTCTGGAACGACGAGGTCGATCCGCCGGTCGCCATCGACGAGGCCATGACGCTGGCTCGCATGCTGTCCACCGACGACTCGCCCCGCTTCCTCAACGGCCTTCTCGGCCGCATCGGCGACCTAGCTGACACGCTGCGGTAATCGATACAGCTCCTGCTTGAAGGGGCACGTGGCCAAATACGCCTGCCGGATCAGACCGTAGAGCTACTGGCCTCTCGACGTCACGGGCACATCCTCATGGCCGCCTCGGGTCCCCGTCAACCCCACGCCGCGAAACCGGCACAAATGACGGCGGCGGTGAGCCCTGGCATGCCTTCATGGGGTCGGTGAGGGCGGGATGCACGTGCGGCGGACGAATGAAGCAGGGGTGGCTCGGCAGCCCCCTTGACGGTTCGGCAGTTCTCTTGACGGTTCGGCAGCTACCTTGACGCTTCGGCACTTCGCGGCAACGCTTCGGCACGTAGCCCGACGGTTCGGCAGCTAGGGTGCCGAACCGTTGACTGAACGTACGAACCGTCCACCGAAAGGTACGAATCGTCGGCTAAACGTACGAACCGTCGACGGCTTGCGCGCGGTACAGGTTGACCGCTCTCGTTACGTACGTCATGAGTGCCGGTTTCGGTGCGTTACAAGTGCCGGTCTCGGTGCGTTCCGTCGCGTCACGGGACCGCCGCTGCCATGCGCTCACCGGGTGGGCGCCTGTCGTGCTCGCCGGGCAGGCTCCGCTCA
Organism: Actinomyces sp. MRS3W; assembly: GCF_032465695.1. Classification (NCBI taxonomy): domain Bacteria; kingdom Bacillati; phylum Actinomycetota; class Actinomycetes; order Actinomycetales; family Actinomycetaceae; genus Actinomyces; species Actinomyces sp. MRS3W. The sequence goes on along the minus strand of NZ_JAWDJJ010000117.1, from coordinate 2,359 downwards.
CCGGGTGGACCTTGGCGGCACCGGCCGAGGCACTGCGCTAACATCGCCCCGAACGACATCCTTGAAGCCCGTCCAGTGAGGCGGAGAAGGAGGTCCACGCACCGTGGCCGCAGCACAGTCCACCGGGAAGCAGATACTCGGCGCCGCCGAGATCCAGCGCTCCCTCGTCCGGATCGCCCACGAGATCCTGGAACGCAATCACGGCAGTGGGAACCTGGTCATCCTCGGCATCCCCAGCGGGGGAGTGCCCCTGGCGCAGCGCCTGGCCAAGGCTCTCGAGGTCGCCGCCAGGGAATCGGGTGATCCCTCAGGCGCGCCACCGGTCGGCACGCTCGACATCACCATGTACCGCGACGACCTCGGCCGTCATCCCATCCGCGTGCCCCAGCCCACCCGCATCCCGGGGGAGAACCTCGAGGGCCGCACCGTCATCCTCGTCGACGACGTGCTGTTCTCCGGCCGCACCATCCGCGCCGCCCTGGACGCCCTGGGCTCCATCGGTCGTGCCGACGCCGTCCAGCTCGCCGTCCTCGTGGACCGCGGTCACCGTGAGCTGCCGATCCGCGCTGACTATGTCGGTAAGAACCTGCCCACCTCCCGCTCGGAGAAGGTGGTGGTGGCGCTCACCGAACTCGGCGCCAACGCCGACGCCGTCACCATTGTTGACGCCGGGACCCAGGAGGCCACCCGATGAAGCACCTGCTGTCCGCCAAGGACCTCACTCACGACGAGGCCGTCATGATCCTCGACACCGCCGAGGCCATGGCCGCCACCCAACGGCAGGCCGTCAAGAAGCTGCCGACCCTGCGCGGCAAGACGGTGGTCAACCTGTTCTTCGAGGACTCCACCCGCACCCGGCTGTCCTTCGAGGCCGCCGCCAAGCGACTGAGCGCCGACGTCATCAACTTCTCCGCCAAGGGCTCGTCCGTCTCCAAGGGCGAGTCACTCAAGGACACCGCCGAAACCATCATGGCCATGGGCGCCGACGCCGTCGTCGTACGGCACTCCGCCTGCGGCGCAGCCCACCTGCTCGCCCACGCCGGCTGGATCAACGTGCCCGTGCTCAACGCCGGCGACGGCACTCACCAGCACCCCACGCAGGCGCTGCTCGACGCTATGACGCTGCGCCGCTGGTACGTCCCCGGCGGTCCCGACACCGGGGCTAGGCGCGCCGGCGACGGCAGCCCGGCGCCTCAGGGGCGCGACCTGGACGGTGCCCGGGTGATCATCGTCGGCGACGTACTGCACTCCCGCGTGGCCCGCTCCAACGTGGACCTGCTCACCACCCTGGGCGCGCACGTCACCCTGGTCGCCCCACCGACCCTGCTGCCGGTGGGCATGGAGGACTGGCCCTGCGACGTGTCCTACGACTTCGACGCCGCCATCGCCGCCGTCGAGCCCGACGCCGTGATGATGCTGCGCGTGCAGCGCGAGCGCATGAGCGCCGCCGGCGGCGGCTACTTCCCCAGCCCCGGAGAGTACTCCCGCGGCTACGGGCTCGGGGCGGCGCGCCGCGCCGCCATGCCCGCCCACGCCATCGTCATGCACCCCGGCCCCATGAACCGCGGCCTGGAGATCACCGCCGACGCCGCCGACGACCCCCGCTCACGCGTGGTCGAGCAGGTCGGCAACGGCGTCTCCGTGCGCATGGCCGCCCTCTACCTGCTCCTCGCCGAAGAAGGGAACCAGCTGTGACCGCCCACCTCCTGCCCGGGGTCCGCCCCTACGGCGAGGACCCCACCGACGTCCTCATCGTCGACGACGGCATAACCGCCATCGGCCCCGACGCCGCCGCCCAGGCCCCCGCCGACGCCCATCGCCACGACGACCTGGCCGGCCTGGTGCTGCTGCCCGGCCTGGTGGACATCCACACCCACCTGCGCCAACCCGGCGGCGAGAGCGCCGAGACCGTCTACACCGGCACCCGCGCCGCCGCCGTCGGCGGCTACACGGCCGTGTTCGCCATGGCCAACACCACCCCGGTGCAGGACAACGCCGGCGTGGTCGAGCAGGTGCTGCGCCTGGGAGCCGAGGCCGGCTGGGTGGACGTCCACCCCGTCGGCGCCGTCTCCGAGGGCCTGCGGGGCGAGCACCTGTCCCAGATGGGCGCCATGGCCCACTCCGCCGCCCGCGTGCGCGTGTTCTCCGACGACGGGCACTGCGTGTCCGACCCGGTGCTCATGCGCCGCGCCCTGGAGTACGCCAAGTCCTTCGACGGCGTCATCGCCCAGCACTCCCAGGACCCCCGCCTGACCGAGGGCTCCCAGATGCACGAGGGCCGCGTCTCCGCCGAGCTCGGCCTGGCCGGCTGGCCCGCCGTCGCCGAGGAGTCGATCATCGCCCGCGACGTCCTGCTGGC
>NZ_JAWDJJ010000116.1:0-11695 GCF_032465695.1 Actinomyces sp. MRS3W | reverse complement strand
GGTTTGACCGGCCTCCCAAGCTTGCCCGCGCTCGCGCGCGAGTGCCCGCGCGGCCAGCGCGTCGCCATCTGCTGCCTCGGGGTGGGGATCACTCACGATGCACCTGCGATCCGGACTCCGTGGCCGATACTCGGAAGCGGGCACCGGATAGGTCCGCGGGCACATCGCTTGCGACGGCGGCGGTCAGCAGCACCTGCTGGGCATCGGCGGCTATTCCCGCCAGGGCCTGGCGGCGCCGGTCATCCAACGAGGCGAAGACGTCGTCGAGGATGAGCACCGGTTCACCGTCGCCCCCGTAGGCGTCCACGTCGTGGCGAAGCATGTCGTAGGAGGCCAGTCGCAGTGCGAGGGCCAGCGACCATTGTTCACCGTGGGAGGCGAACCCCTTGGCGGGCAGCGCATCGAGGAAGAGGCTCAGGTCATCTCGGTGCGCGCCCACCAGATTGGCACCCCGGTCGATCTCCCGCGCATGCAACTCACCCATGGCCCGTTCCAGGCGCATGGCGGTGGCCGCGACATCCTGTAGTGCCTCCTCGACGGCGAGGAAGGCGGGCTCGTCGGCCGGGTCGGCGTCGGGGGCGCCCTCGTGGGCGGCCAGGCTGGACCGGTAGGCGATGCGGGCGGCCGAGCCGCCCTCGCTCACCCGGCTGTAGCAGTCGGCGACCCATGGCCGCAGCCGCTGGACGACGTCGACGCGGGCGGCGATGAGCCGCGCGGCTGCGGCGGCGAGCTGGGCATCCCACACCTCCAGGGTGGACAGCATCGACGAGGTGGAGGCGCGGGCGGCCCGGGCCGACTTCAACAGGCTGGCCCGCTGCGCGAGGATCTTGTCGTGTTCGGCGCGCAGGCCCGCCAATGAGGGCTTGAGCGTGACCGCCAGATCATCGAGGAAGCGTCGGCGCACGCCCGGCTCGTCGCGCACCAGCGCCAGGTCCTCCGGGGCGAAGACCACGGTGCGCAGGATTCCGAGCAGGTCACGCGGGCGGGCGGTGTTGCGGTTGAGGCGTGCTCGATTCGCCCGTCCGGCGATGAGTTCGAGCTCCAGCACGCTGGGACGCTGCCCATGCACCACCTTGGTGCGGATGACCGCACCGGCGGGCTGGGTCTGCCCTGCGGGGGCGCGTCGCACCAGTGCCGTATCCGCGCCTACACGGTGACTGGACAGGGTCGACAGGTAGGCGATCGACTCCACCAGATTCGTCTTGCCCTGGCCGTTGGGCCCGATGAACGCCGTCGGCCCGGGCTCAAGGGCAAGGACGAGCTCATGGAAGGAGCGGAAGTCGTCCAGTGCGAGATCGGAGACGTACATATCCAGCTAGCCGCCGAGTGCGAACCCGCGGCCACGACAGCCGCAGCGACCCTCAGGCGCCGAAGCGGATCGGCATGATGAGGTAGCGGAAGGAGGTGTCCTCCTCACCACCAATGGCACTCATGCCGGTAAGAACCGCGGGCTTGGACGGGTGCGTGAAGTCGAAGCGCACGTAGGGCTGGGTGATGGCGCCCAGCCCGTCGAGCAGGTAGCCGGGGTTGAAGGCGGTGGCGATGTCCTCCCCGTCCAGGTGGGCGACGAGCTTCTCGGAGGCCTGCGCATCGTCGCCCTGGCCGGCGTCGAGGGTGAGGTTGCCCTCGGTGAAGGACATGTGGATGGGTGCCGCACGGTCGGCAACCAGGCTGACGCGGCGAACGGCGGCCATGAGTTCCTCGCGGCCGACCGTGGCGTGAATCGTGGTGGTCTCGGGGAACAGGCGCAGCACCGGCGGGTAGTCGCCGTCGGTGAGCAGGCTCGTGGTGCGCCGACCGCCGGCTTCGAAACCAATGAGGCTGGAGGCCGCGGAGTCGGCCTCCGTCAGCGCCACCGTCACGTCCCCACTGGAGGTGAGCGACTTGGCAACATCGGACAGGGTGCGGGCCTTGAGCAGCGCCTGGGTGGACAACTCGGAGTCCTGCGGCTGCCAGGTCATCTCCCGCACCGCCAGCCGATAACGGTCGGTGGCCATAAGGGTGAGTGAAGTGCCGTTGACCTCCATCTGCACGCTGGTGAGCAGCGGCAGGGTCTCATCGCGGGAGGCCGCCACCGACACCTGAGAGACGGCCTCGGCCAGATCGTGAGCATCGACTGTTCCGGCCACGCCCGGCATGTGCGGCAGCGCCGGATAGTCATCGGCCGCCATGGCGGCCAGAGAGAACCTGGAGGCGCCGCAGGTGACTGTCACCTTGGTGCCTTCAACCTCAAGATCAACCGGCTTGGACGGCAGTGCTTTGGCGATGTCCGCCAGCAGCCGGCCGGAGACGAGCACGACGCCCTCCTCCTCGACGTCTGCCGGAATCTCGCAGTGCGCCGAGACTTCGTAGTCGAAGGAGGCCAGCACCAGTGAGGTGGAGGTAGCCTCCAAGCGGACTCCGGCGAGAACGGGCACCGGGGGGCGTGCCGGCACGGAGCGTGCGGTCCAAGTGACGGCGTCGGCAAGGACGTCGCGGTCGACCCTGAGCTTCATGTGGTGCCTCCTCGGCAGCCGGGATCGGCCCGGCGGATATGTGTTGTGCGGTTGCGGTCTGCGGCTGAGTGTAGACGCACGACTCGCCGGGCCGCACCCGGTGGTGATTGCCGCAACGTGACGGTGTCCGACCGACGACGGGCAGTACCGGATGACATGGATCGTGAATGTGGTGCGGCGCCGGAGTTTCCTGGTACGGGCGATCGGTGATGAAGGTGAATGACAAGTTGTGTAGGGGTGGTAGGTGGTGTGGAGACTGGGGAAAACGACGATTTGCGGCGGCGACGCGGGAAGTAGCGCTGTGGAATGACAAATTTGTGGTTCCGTGGACGACGGACCGCCGCGGTGGATAGTTGTTATTCGTGCGTGCGCTCGCCCCCAGCACCGGGCGGTCGGCTCCACAACCGCCGCCGATATTTCCACGTGGATTCCTCAGCGCTGTCCACAGCCCGATGTGCTCGGACCGGGGCGAGTGTTAGGCCGGTGACGGCCGACTCGTGGTGGCCGCCCCGCCCCCGTCACCGAAACCGGCACTTATGACGTGCCGAGACCGGCACTAATGACATGCCGAAACCGGTCGAAGTTGTTGAGGGTGGGCTAAGTCTTGGGGTGTCGGGCGGGGCTTGGTCGCGTGATGGTGGGGATGTGGTCCCGTAGGTGTGTTTTGGTGGTTGGTGCTGGGTTCGCGGCTGTGTCTACTACACCTGTTCGGGGTCTGCTACGCCGGTTAGGGGTGTGTTGAAGGCCTCGGAAGCCTTCAACACACCCCTAACCGGCGTAGCAGTCGGTGAAGTGGCGTAGCAGAGGTAGCAGGCGAGGTGGGCGGGGGTGTTGGGGTGTGTGGGGCAGTTTTGATTCGTTGGGTTGAGGCTTGTGGTTGGCAGGGTCCCCTGGGGTGTGCGGGGGCGGATCTCTAGGAAGGCTTCCTCTCCCAAGTGGCGCATCCTGCGGGGTGTCGCCCCCTGGGGGTGGTTGTTGTGGTCGGCATTGTCGCAAATGGTGACAAACGAGCCTGCGGCGGCTGGGGGCGGTCCATAGATCGTTGAAATGACGCCATTCGGCTGCGTGAGTTAAAGGCAACTCGCGGTGTTTGTCATCATGTGTGACAGTGAGGCTCCTGGTCCCGGTTCTTGCGCGCCCACCGTAGGCTCGTCGCGCCACATCGCGGCCAGCCCTCCGGCGCCTTACGCCGGCCCAGACCGCCACCAGAACGGGACAACCCCCACACCCCCTGGAATCAACGATCTAGGACGCGGATGTGGTCTGCGCGGCCTGCTTGATGCGGGCGGTGAGCTCGGCGACGTGGTTGTAGGTCTCACGGCGCTCGGCCATCTGGGTGCGAATCTTCTTGTCGGCACTCATGACGGTGGTGTGGTCACGCCCGCCGAATTCGCGTCCGATCTGGGGCAAGGACATGTCGGTGAGCTCACGGCACAGGTACATGCCGATATGCCGGGCGTGCACGATGGTGCGCGCCCGATTGGCGGAACACAGATCATCAATGGTGATGCCGAAGTAGTCGGCGGTCTGCGCCATGATGAGTGCGGAGGTGATCTCTTCGCTGGCGGGATCGGTGATGATGTCCTTGAGCACAAGCTCCGCCAGGGTGCGGTCCACCGGCTGCTTGGTCAGTGAGGCGAAAGCGGTGACCCGGATGAGAGCGCCCTCGAGCTCACGAATGTTGGTGGTGACCCGGCTGGCGATGTACTCCAGCACGTCGGGGGGCAGGTCTAGTCCTTCGGCGCTGGCCTTGCGGGACAGGATGGCGGTGCGGGTCTCGAAGTCCGGCGGCTGCACGTCCGCCAGCAAACCCCACTCAAAGCGTGAGCGCAGGCGCTCCTCGAAGCCCCCGAGTGCTTTGGGCGGCTGATCGGAGGTGAGCACCACCTGCTTGTTTGCGGTGTGCAGGGCGTTGAAGGTATGGAAGAACTCCTCGAGGGTCTGCTCCTTGCCCTGGAGGAACTGGATGTCGTCAACCAGGAGAATGTCGACCTCGCGGTAGCGACGCTTGAAGGCGTCCATACGGCCGTCGGCCACGGAGGCGATGAAGTCGGAGACGAACTCCTCGCTGGAGACGTACTTGACGCGGATCGAGGGGTACAGGCGACGGGCATAGTGGCCGATGGCGTGCAGCAGGTGGGTTTTACCCAGGCCCGACCCGCCGTAGATGAACAGTGGGTTGTAGGCCTTGGCCGGGGCTTCGGCGACTGCGATGGCGGAGGCGTGCGGCAGCCGGTTGGAGGAACCGGTGACGTAGGTGTCGAAGGTGTACTTGGGGTTGAGGTCGGAATCGGTGTCCGGAACGGCGGCTGTGGGTGAAGGCTGACCGGTGACGTAGCTCGGCGCTTCGGCCGACGGTTGAGATGTGGCCGGGGCCTGGGCTGACGATCTCACCGCCGGGGCGGGGGTTTCGACAATGGGCTCGACGGCGGGGCGTGCGGATAGGCGCGTCGGCGGGGCATCGACGCGGCGCTCCGGCATTGGTGCGGATGACTCCAGCGAGGTATCGACAATCACTTCGAAGGGGATGTCGTAGCCGGCTGCCTGGCGCAGTGCCCGGCCGATGAGATCACGAGAATTGTCAACGACGTTCTTGGCGAAGCCCGAACCGACGATGAGCACGAGCGTGCCGTCCACGTCGACGGCATGGGTCGTGCGGATGATGGATAGCTTGCCTTGGCCGAGTTCGGCTGAGGTGGCAAGGATTTCGAGGGCCGAGCGCCACTGTGTCGTCGCTTCGTCGGCCACGGCTCACTCCTGACTGACTGTTGGTCAACTGGTTGGGGATGGTGTTGATTCGATACTGATCCGGTCGGCTGAGCTCCGACTGGATGGATGCGCTAGGGGAACGGTAACCGATGTCGACGTCACGTCATCGTTGAGGCGGTGCATCGACTTGACCCGCTGCCCGGGTAGGGGTGCCCGCTTGACGCGCACGCGGCTGGCGTACCTGCCGTTGCCCACAGGATTATCCACAGTTGGGGACGATGATGGTACTCCTTAGCCCGTGCCGCCACGGGCGGAGTATGCCGTGCGACACCGGGCGGTGCCCCCAGAGGTGCCAAGAGTGTGGTTCACAGAATATGGGCGGTTGTACACAGGGTGACGACGGCGGTTGTACACAGGCTCGGGAAAAACGCGAGGATAGTGGGGGCGCCTGTAGGCGTGTCCGGGTTCTCATTACGATGCGGGCGTATTCGTTTGACCGCAGGGAAAGCTCGCCCCTATGGTGGTGCAGACGTTCGTGTGGAGTCACGTCCCGGACCATGGGGCAGCCAACACGAGCGACCGTGCCGCGACTGGCGATGCACGGTTCCGATCGTCCTGTCAGGAGTACACCCGTGAGCAAGCGGACCTTCCAGCCCAACAACCGTCACCGCGCCAAGGTGCACGGCTTCCGTAAGCGCATGCGCACCCGCGCCGGCCGCGCCGTTCTGGCGTCGCGCCGTCGCAAGGGTCGCGCCCGTCTCGCGGCCTGAGGTGCTTCCGGCGGCGCACCGGATGCTGCGGTCGGACGATTTCTCGACCGCAGTGAAGTCCGGTGCGCGCAGCGGCAGCCGTAGGCTCGTCGTGCACTACTGCGTTGATGCAGCACAGCCGACAGCTCCGGGCCCTGCACTCGTGGGCATCGTTGTACCCAAGCGGCAGGTGGCACGTGCCACTCACCGCAATCGGATCAAACGGCGTCTGCGGGCACTCATGCGCGCCCGTCTCGACTCACTCGAGCCCGGCGCCCGGGTGGTTGTCCGCGGGCTCGCTGGCGCTGACGGCGCCTCCAGCACCGAGTTGGCGGCCGATCTTGACCGGTTGCTGGCTCGTAGCCGGTCATTGGCGCATGCCCGGCAGACCAGGTGAGTAGCGATGTGCCGTGCAGATAAGCGGACCGAGAACGGTCAAGTCACCGCCGCCGCGCGACTGGCCCTGGCCCTCATTCGTTTCTACCAGCAACGGATCTCTCCGGCATTTCCCCGGCGCTGCCGCTACTACCCCACCTGCTCGGCCTATGCAGTCGAGGCGATCCGGGTACACGGCGCCCTCAAGGGCGTGTTGCTGGCGGCATGGCGATTGCTGCGATGCAACCCGTTTGCGCGTGGCGGAGTTGACCATGTTCCGGATGTGGGCCGATGGCGTTACCACCTGCCCCCTGATGCCCCCAGATTCGCGGTCGCTGCAACCGGCGGTGGCACGGCGAGTCCCCGTTCAGGCGTCCCGCCCGGCCCGACGTCACCGTAAAACCCGCCTACCGTCATCCGCCCTCACTTCCCCGTCAATCCGGTGTGGCGCGATCACCCGCCGACGTCGGCGGACAGCCTCGCAGTCATAGCCACCAGCCACCACAGCAAGGAGTGCAATGGACACGATCCTGTGGCCCCTCATGGTCGCCGTCGCCTGGGTCATGGTCAATATCCATAGGTTCCTCGTCTTCATCGGTCTGCCCGATGGGCCGGGCGTCGCCTGGGTCATCTCGATCGTCGGCCTGACGATCTTCGTGCGGTTGCTCATCATGCCGCTGTTCGTCAAGCAGATCCGCGCCTCCCGCGGCATGCAGCTCATGCAGCCCGAACTGCAGGCGCTGCAAAACAAGTACAAGGGCAAGAAGGACCCGGCCTCCCAGCAGCGCCAGCAGGAGGAAATGATGGCGCTGTATCGCAAGCACGGGACTAACCCGTTCTCCTCCTGCCTGCCGATCCTCGTGCAGATGCCGGTGTTCTTCGCGTTGTTCCGGGTGCTGGCCAACTTGCAGGCGGTCGCCACCGGCGGCTACGCGGGCCATGACTCAATCGGTCCGCTCACGGCCGCGCTGGCGGAGCAGGTGCAGGCATCGACCGTATTCGGGGCGCCGCTATCGGCGTCGTTCATGAACTCCAGTGCGGTGAGCGTCAAGGCGGTCACCGTCGTCATGATCATCCTCATGAGCGTCACCCAGTGGTACACGATGGCGCAGCTGAGCATGAAGAACATGCCGGAGTCGGCCAAGAGCTCCGACAACCCGGCCATGCGCTCCCAACGCATGATGATGACGATCATGCCGATCTTCTTCGCCTTCACCGGGGTGCAGTTCCAGATCGGCGTGCTCGTGTACTGGGTGACGACCAACCTGTGGACCATGGGTCAGCAGTTCTTCACCATCCGCAAGATGCCCGCTCCCGGTTCCGAGGCCGAGAAGAAGATGCGGGCTCGCGAAAACGCCCGCCGCGCCCGTAAGGGTCTGCCCTCACTGGAGGAAGAGGAGCGCGCCAAGGCCGAGGCCGAGGGCAAGCTCAAGTCCGGGCAGCGGGCGCAACCGGTGCGCAAGGACCGGCAGAAGAAGAAGCCGCAGGGATCCCAGGCTGGGCCGGTCGCAGCCGGCATTGACAAGACCGCGCCGGAGGATGCCGCTGCGGAAGTGAACGAAGAGACCAACGTCGTCGGGCTCACCCAGGAGGAGATTGCCCGACGCCGTTACGAGCGGCGTGCCCGTGCCCGTAAGCAGGCGGCCGCCAAGCGCAAGGGTCAGGGCAGCAAGAACACGAAGAGCAGCAAGAAGGGCAAGCGCCGCTGACGCCGACACTCGGCGGAAGGTAGCCACCCACGATTTTCGAAAGCGAATGATATGAGCGACAAGCACCAGTCGAAGCAGTCCAACACGGTCAAGGAGCTTGAAGAGGAGGGCGAAGTTGGCGCCGACTACCTCGAAGAGTTCCTCGACATCGTCGACCTCGGCGGCGACATCGACATCGACGTCGACCACGGTCGCGCCTCCGTGGCCATCATTGCCTCAGAGGCCGGCGACGAGCGTGAACTCGCTGACCTCGTGGGGCCGGGAGGTGAAGTTCTAGAAGCTATTCAAGAACTGACCCGACTCGCCGTTCAGGCACGCACCGGCAACCGGTCCCGGCTCATGCTCGACATCAACGGCTACCGCGCGGGTCGGCGGGCCGAGCTGACCAAGATTGCCGAGGAGGCGGTGACCAAGGTCAAGGCCACCGGCGATGCGGTGGCCCTGGAGCCGATGAACCCCTTTGAGCGCAAGGTCTGCCACGACGTCGTCGCGGCGGCCGGGCTGTACTCCGAATCCGAGGGCGCCGAGCCGCACCGGCACGTCGTGGTCATGCTGCCCGACGACGCCGAGGAGGAGATCTCTGGCGACGAGGCAGCAGATGCCCCGGAGACCGGCGGTGACGAGGCCGCGGACACGCTCGCGGCTGACACCGACGCCACGGCCGCCGTGGCCGAACAGGACTAAGGGCGATGAGCGTGTCGGAGACGCAGCCGGAGCCCGCCACGGGACTGCTGGAGCAGCCCACCGAGGAGATGCGCGCCATGTTCGGTCCGGCATTCGCTGCGACGGAACACTTCGCGCAGATGCTGGCCGACGAGGGTGAGTTGCGTGGGCTGGTTGGTCCGCGGGAGCTACCGCGCCTGTGGACCCGACACATCGTCAACTCCGCCGCCGTGGTTCCCTTCCTGCCTGCCGCGGGGAAGGTGGCGGACATCGGCTCTGGCGCCGGATTTCCCGGAATCGTGGTGGCGTTGCTGCGGCCGGACCTCGACGTGACGCTGGTGGAGGCCATGGAGCGCCGCGCACAGTGGCTCGACGACGTCGTGGCGGAACTGGATCTGGACAATGTGATCGTTGAGCGCGCCCGCGCGGAGGAAGTGCGGCGGCGGTTCGACGCTGTCACCGCCAGGGCAGTGGCCAACCTCACAAAGTTGGTAAGGCTCACCTCACATCTTTTGGCGCCGGGAGGAAGTCTGCTGGCCCTCAAGGGAGCCCGGGCAGAGACCGAGGTTGAGGATGCCAAGTACGTCATCAAACGGGCCAAGCTGGAGCCCGCCATCATTCATGAGGTGGTGACTCCGGGCGAGGAGATGACCAAGGTGGTCCAAGTGCGGCGACCCGCCTTCCGCTGACCGACTGGCACCGGCACCTCACGTAGACTGACATGTCGAACAGGCGTGTGGCGCCGGGATGCCGCTGTAGGACAAGCAGGGAGAAGCAGGTTGTCAGGATCGTCCATCTTCGATCAGCTCCGTGCTGACCGCTCAACCCTGAAGGAAGTGGTCGAGGACGGTTTTCCTCGACCCGAGCACACCCGCGTGATCGCGGTAGCGAATCAGAAGGGTGGCGTCGGCAAGACCTCGACAGTCGTCAATGTCGCGGCTGCACTCGCCGAGGGCGGGTTGCACGTGCTGGTTGTGGATGCCGATTCTCAAGGGAACGCGTCAACCGCCCTCGGCGTCGAGCACGACGAGGAGCAGGCCTCCATCTATGAGGTGCTGGTCGAGGGCGCGCGCGTCGCGGACGTGGCGGTGCAGACCCGCTTCGCCGAAACCCTGTGGTGTGTGCCGTCGACCATCGATGTGGCCGCCGTGGAAATCGAGCTCATCAATGCCTCCCAACGCGAGTCGCGGATGCGGCTGGCCCTCGAGGAGTACCTGCGCGATCGGGAGGAAGGCGGGCTCCCCCGACTCGACTACATCCTCATCGACTGTCCCCCCAGCCTCGGCATTATGACGATCAACGCCTTCGTCGCCGCCGGTGAGGTCCTCATTCCCATGCAAGCGGAGTACTACGCGCTCGAGGGTCTAGCACTGCTCACGCGGTCGGTTGACCGCATCGCGCAGATCCATAATCCGGACCTGACGGTCTCCATGATCGCGCTGACCATGTTCGACAAGCGCACCACGCTCGCCAAGGAAGTGGAGGCGGAGGTCCGCACGTATTTCCCTGCGGCCACGCTCACCACGCGCATCCCCCGTTCTGTCCGCGTGGCGGAAGCGCCGTCCTTTGGTTCGCCGGTCGTATTCTGGGATCCACGCTCGACCGGCGCCGTCGCCTATAAGAAGCTCGCCCGCGAAATTGCGACTCGCGGTACGCGGGCTGCTGAGCGTCACGACGATTCCACGGAGGCATAACCATGGCTCAGAAGAAGCGCGGATTGGGACGGGGCTTGCAGGCGCTCATCCCCGATGCCCAGGTGGAGACTCCCGGCGGGCGGCCGTCTGATGTGTTTTTCCCCGAGGGGCGCGGCGGCCAGGCATCGGCGCGAGAGGGTGCCCCGCTCGGGCGCTCCGAGGACATCGCGGCCACGCTGCTGGCTCCACCCAAGCGTTCTCGCCGTTCGACGAAGGGCCACCAGCGAGCACACGTGCGCGCGGGGTCTGGACGGGAAGTGTCGGTTCAAGCCGAGGATGCGTCGGTGCAGGCTGACGACACCGCGTCGCGAACGGAAGCGTCGGAACAGGTCAATGTTTCACGTGAAACATCCGCTCCTCCCACGCGGGATGGGTCGCTGCCGGCTCAGGTCACCGGAGCGGACGACGAGGGCCTGGTGCCGGTACCGGGTGCCACCTTCGCCGAGTTGCCGGTGGGCGCCATTGCCCCAAACCCGCAGCAGCCGCGCCAAGTCTTCGACGACGACGACATCACCGAGCTGGCCACCTCCATCAAGGAGGTGGGCCTGCTGCAGCCCATCGTCGTGCGCCGCGTCGATGCTGAGGACTCCGACGCCGCCGATGGCTCGAGCTACGAGCTGGTTATGGGAGAACGGCGCCTGCGCGCAGCCAAGGAAGCGGGCCTGGACACGATCCCGGCCGTGGTGCGCTACGCCGCCGACGAGGATCTTCTCCGCGACGCGCTGTTGGAGAACCTGCACCGCGTGCAGCTCAATCCGCTCGAAGAGGCGGCGGCCTACCAGCAGTTGCTTGACGACTTCAACTGCACCCAGGCGGAGCTATCGCAGAAGATCGCGCGCTCCCGTTCCCAGATTTCCAATACCCTGCGGCTCATGAAGCTGCCGCCGCTGGTACAGCGTCGCGTGGCGGCCGAGGTTCTCTCCGCGGGGCACGCACGTGCTCTGCTTGGGCTGCCGGATGCGGCGGCCATGGAGCGAGTGGCCCAGCGAGTGGTCGCCGAAGGACTATCGGTGAGGGCAACCGAGGAGATCGTGGCGGTCTACGGTGAGCCGACCGAGGCGCCGCGGGCGACGCTGCCGCGCACCCGGAATACGCCGCTGCCGGCGCTGTCCACCCGCCTGTCGGATGCCTTCGACACACGAGTGAAGGTGACGCGCGGAGCCAAGAAGGGCCGCATCACCATTGAGTTCGCCGGTGACGAGGACTTGGCTCGGATTGTTGAGGCCTTAGCGCCGGGGACGTCACTCGACGAAGGGTGAGCCTCGTACCTGAACTAACGCAGGAGGGCCGCAATGTTTCAC
>NZ_JAWDJJ010000115.1:0-28251 GCF_032465695.1 Actinomyces sp. MRS3W | reverse complement strand
GTTGAGTGCCGGGACGGTGAACAGGATGGTGAGCGGCAGGACTGAATGCTAAAGGCGCGGCGTTAAGGCGCCGTATGCAGGGGACGGCGTGCCGGCCCCGCGGGCGGGAGGGTCCCACCGCGGAGCCGGCACGGATGGGTCAATCGCGGCCGGGGTGCGCGACCGCCTCTTCGGCGGCGTGCTCGGCGACCTGCTCGGCCTCGTCGCGGCTGAGTCCCTCGGCGAGAGCCTCGGCCTGGGCGGCGCGCTTGACGTCGAGCTCGGCGGTAATCTCGTTCATGCGCTTAGTGGACAGCTTCCAGAAAAGCAGCGGGATGAAGGCAACGAATGCCATGATCGCCGGCATGAGGTTGGTAGCCACGTTAATGCCGGTAAGGGCAGTTGCGGTCTGGACCTTTGCTGCGCCGTCGTAGCCGAAGAATCCAATAATGTAAAGGGAGATAGCGCCACCGACGGCGGAGGCGATCTTCGTCGAGAGGGAGACGGCTGCATAGGAGGTGCCGTCGGCGCGGACACCGGTCTTGAGCTCGTAGTAGTCGACGGCGTCTGGAACCATGGACAAAGCGATGGGAGCGGCGAATCCGGACAAGCCGTAGCAGAACTGGAGAACGAGCAGCAGGGTGAGGCCGTGCGAGTCTCCGACGATAAAGATCGCAAACAGGAAGACCGCGGAGCAGAGCATGGAAACCATCATCATATTGCGCTTGCCCAGCTTGAGGGCGAAGGGCGGCAGGACGATCGTTCCGATGGCAGCGCCAAGGGTGAATACGCTCATAACGCCAGCCATGAGGGTCGGATTCCCGAGGATGTAGATGCAGTAGATGTACATGACACCGATGCGCCCGAAGAGGCCGACGAGGTTGAGCAGCAGCGTGAAGAAGACGACCATGAGCTGGCCGTTGGAGAGGACCGCCTTGACGGTGTCCTTGAAGGACACCTGCTGCTGCTCCGGCGTCATGGTGATGCGCTCACGGACATTGAAGCCCGTAATAAGGAACATCGGCAGAGCGATGAGACCGTAAATCGCCATCGTGATGAGGTATGAGCGGGTGTCACCGCCGCTTTCCTTGCCAGCCTCGTTGATAACGAAGGCGGCGAGGAGGAACGGGGTGAGGACGTTCATAATGAGCTGAGCCGCCTGGGACCCAATGTTGCGGATCCAGTTCAGCGTGAGTCGCTCGCCAGAGTCCGTCGTCATGACACCAGCCAGCGAGCCGTAGGCCATGTTCGCCACGGTGTAGGCGAAGCACAGCAGTACGTAGGTGATAGCCGCCCAGGCAGTCTTAGCACCAGAACCATCGAAGGGATTAACGAAGGCGAGGATCATGGTGATGGAGACTGCCGGAGCCCCAAAGATGACGTAAGGGCGGAAACGGCCCCACCGAGACTTCGTGCGCTCCGCGATGTAACCGAAGCCGAGATCCTGAACGCCGTCGAGGATACGGGCGAGCAGGAGGATGTTCCCAGCCGTCACGGCGGGAATGAGCGCGACGTTGGTGTAGAAGGCGAGGAGGTAGGAGCCGACGGTTGTCCAGATGAACTGGGAGCCAAACTCGGCGAAGGCGTAGGAGATCTTCTCCTTGAGGGGGACCTGGCCACCCTTCGTGGCCGGTACCGCAGACTGCGTCGTCATGACGGGCCTTTCTGTGATGCGAAGTGCGGGCTGCTCTGCCCGGAACTCCCGAGGTCAGGGACTGCGACGTCCGCACCTCGTTGCGTTCTGAGACACAGTCAACGCGGCGCCACTGCGGGCGACAAGCACACCACCCCCTCCTTCCGCACTCCCCGTGCATAAGCCGGTATCTCAAGTCCGCCGCAACCAACAGCCCCGGCGTCTATCGAGTAACCGATTGCCCCTGATCACCGATCCCCACCACGCCGACAGGCAGTCAGCTACGACGAAACCACCTATCCGCCGGTTTTGCACAATAGAGGCACAAGTCTCAACATCGTAGCCATTATTCCGGTTGACGCTTGCGGAAGTGCGGCGGACACTGCCTACGTGACACCCCAAGATAGCAAGCACGATGGCGTGAGGTCGTCCGCCCCCTCACCATCCTCCCGGGGCGCAGACACGGCGGCAGCAGCTCCACTCAGAGCCCCTTCCTTCGCCCATGTTTCCCAGCTGGCCGAGCTCATCGCCGAGACACGCCAGTACCCCCACGGTGTCTCCCGCGCCGATCTGGGCGAAACCCTCACGTTGGGACGCAACGCCGTCGATCGACGGCTCAAGACCGCCGTCGGGCTCGGCCTGCTCTCCCCCGCCGGACGCGGTATGTCGACCGGCGGTCGCGCCCCGGAGATGTGGCGCTTCAACCCATCCGCGGCAACCATCCTCGTCCTATCCATCTCCTACCGCTCCAGCACCGTGGCACTCACAGATCTGGGCGGCACGATCATCGATCAAGCCAGTTGGGACGAGGGCATTCTCAGCGCTCCACAGACAGTCACCAGCCATGCGCTCGAGCACCTCAACGCTCTGCGCAGCCGCCATCCAGAGCTTCCGCCGGCATGGGGCCTGGGCGTCTGCGTACCGACCGCCGTCGACTTCCGCGACGGAACACTGATCGCCCCGGCCACAGCCAGGACCGGCGGCGCTTCGGACACACTCCATTGGACAGGTTTCCCCTTGCGCAGCCGACTCGCCCAGCAGCTCGACCTGCCGGTCTGGCTCGACGACGAGGTCAATGTCATGGCGCTGGCCGCCGCCACACGCATCGGCGCCCCTCAGGACCTGCTGTATGTGCGCCTCAGCCTGGGACTGGGCATGGGCATCGTGTCGCAGGGCAAGATTCATCGCGGCGCCGCGGCCGCCTCCGGGGAGATCGCCCATATTCAGATGGCGGGCTCCGGTGGGCGCGCCTGCCGCTGCGGCCGCAAAGGCTGCCTGGAGACAACGCTCTCCGGTGGCGCCATGGAGGATGCAGCAACCACCCCTCAGGCCTTGAAGCGCTCCCCCTACCTGCGCCACCTCGATGAGTCCGGCGGCATTCGCTGCGAGCACGTCTTCCGCGGCGCCGCAGAGGGAGACCCAGTGTGCGTGCGCCTGTTGACCGAGGCAGCAGACCGACTGTCGGTGGTGCTGGCGGTGCTCACCACCACGTACAACCCCGGCGAGGTCGTGCTCGGCGGAGGTGTAGCGCAGGCCGGCGAGTTCTTCTCCCGCGCGGTCAACCAAGCGCTGCGCCGCCGGGTGCTGCCCGCCACCTCCGAGCGGCTACGAGTGCGCATGGGCATGGAGGATGACGCGCTCAAGGGCGCCTGCCGCATGGTCACCGACAGACTGCTGTCCGCGCACGTCATGCACGTCTGGCTACCCCACGGCTCCCCCGTGGGCGTGGCCGAGCTCGTCACCCACCGTCGCCAGGACGCCTGACACCGACGACCACCTACATGTATCGTAGATCACATGAAGTCCTGGTCGCACATCCGCTCCTCGTTCGTCAGCTGGCTCGCAGCGGACGTTCCGCGCGGCGACGCGTCAGCGGCGGAACGGGCGTCCGCACAGAAGGCAGGTCTCTTAAGGAGATTCCACCTGTGGGCAACCAGGGGTACTCCCAATGTCACCCCGGGGCCGACCCCGCACTCGCCCTCATACATGCCCATGCCCGAGGACGGCACCGCGAACCTCTACGACCGGACCCCCTACATCGGGAAGAAGCCCAAAAATGGTTCACGGGCATAGCCGCCCGGTCTTCCTGACCCGCAACGGCGTGGGCGACATGGTGGTCATGAGCATCGAGCATTACGAGGCGCTCGCTCTGGACCGGGACATCACCGACGCACTGGCCGCAGCGGAGGTCGAGATGGAGACAACCACAGAGCGGTTCACCTCGGAGGAAGTACTCGCGTACACACTCGCCGCGATCGACAACGCCAACGAATCCAGACAGACCGACGTCTCACAACCCGTCGAAGAATGAGAATCCACCAAATTCCGACTTTCTTCGCTTACTCCCGCTCACAACGAATACCTCGGTGTCAATCACACATGTCGCCGCAGGACCTTGATCCGCACGGCGGCGAGGCGGTCCAGCGGCAGCAGGCTGAGCCGCTCGTCGCCGTTGAGGTGACGACCGCTCACCCACTCCCCCGCCTCGTAGCAGCCCTCCACAGCGTCGTCGATCTCGACGATCTCCCCCACCTGACCAGCAACATCGAACATGAGCCCCTGCCCAATGGCGAGGATCTCGTCGTCGCCCAGATCAATGAGGATGCCCATGGCGCGGGTGTCGGCGGGTGAGGGCACCAGCGCGCTCGCGTCGCTCTCCTCACCACCCGCGTCGGCGTCTGTACGCACCCGCACCCCAGCGTCGAGGAACATCTGCCGCAGTGCGGCGCCCGCGTCGCGCACCGTCCAACTCAGGCCACCCAACTCGACGACGGCGCTCTCGCCCGCCTCCAGCAGAACCGGGCGGATGCGCCCCTCCCGCTGGGCGGCGATGATGACGTCCTCCGCTCCGCCCAACAGGTGGTAGGCGGAGGAGAACTGGCCGTCCGGGCGCACATCGTCAACCCCGAAGACGTTGAAGCCGATCGCGCCCGAGCCCACCGTCCAGAAGAGATTGCCGACGGCGAGCCGGCTCTCGGGAATGAGCAGCGGGTTATCCGGACGGGCATAGGCGGCCGTGGTGCCCTTGACGTCGTCGATGTAGATGTCCGGGCCGAGCAGGGCCAGGCTGGGCGCGGCCGCCTGCCACACGTCCAGGACCCCGGCGGTGGGGCCACCGCTGGGGTATTGTCCCGGCAGCTCCTGCCCGGGCTGGGGCCCGAGCCAGGCGTTGGCGTAGTAGGGCACGTCCAGGTGCTGGGAGGCGGATGCGGCGAGGGCCTCGCAGTGGGAGGCGATGGCCCAGGCCATGAAGACCTCCTGCGCCCACTCATCGGAGCCGAAGACCTCCGGCCAGGTGCCCGCGGAGGGCCGCCCCTGCTCACGCCACAGCCGCGCCGCCGTGCCGGTGGCGTCGGGATGCTCCGCGAGCCAGCCCAGCAGTTGCCCGGGCACCGGAGCCGCCCAGGCCGCCTCCGCGCCGACGCAGTGGTCACGCGCCGCACCGAGCAGCCCGGTCTCGTTCTCGACCTGAATCATGACGACCACTCCCGCGTCATCGACGTCGGCGATATGGCGGGCCAGGGCGGTGAAGGCGCGGCGGTCGGCGCTGAGCAGCTCCGGTGAGAAGACCGAAAGAACCGGGGTTCCGGGCCGGGTGAAAGCGGCGCCCCCAGCGCCGTCGGTCTCCAGTTCTGCGCGCGGGAAGCGGGCGGTATCGGCGCGGACCCAGCGGGGCGCATAGGTGGAGGCGGCGTTCTTCCAGGCGCCGAACCAGAGGAGGGTCAAGGCCAGGTCGCGCTCCCGGGCCAGGTCGATGAGGGCGTCCACGCCCGCGAAGTCGAAGCGCCCCTCGGAGGGCTCGACCAAGTGCCAGCTGACGGTGGCGGTCACCGCATTGCCGCCGAGCGCGACCACCCGGTCGAAGGCCTCCCGGGCGCTGCTCAGGTCGGAGCTGGTGGAGTTGTGCAGCTGCCCGCCCAGCAGCAGCCGAGGGCGGCCTGCAATCCGCAGATGACGGGTCTCGCAGCGGTTCATGAGAATTCCTTGACGTGTGCGGTGATGGAAGGGGATGGGGACTCAACGGCGAACGAGGTGCCCTCCGGCGTCGTCGGCGGGGCGGAGTTGCCGGCGGCCCAGGGCCGCAGACTTGCTCCGCCCCGCCGGGCACCTCAGATCGTGACGGTGCGCTTCATCTCGCCGGAGAAGGGCACGGGGATGTAGGCCACGCGGGCCGATACCCGCAGCAGCACCTCGTGCTCGCCGGGCGTAAGCCCGCCCGGCACCAGCACGCGCACGGTGGCCTCGTCGGCGTACTCCCAGCGGAAGAAGGTCACCGTCTCCATCTCGTCAAGCGTCCACCAGTGCTCGCCGTCGTCGGCGGTGAAGCGGATGGACTCGCGGGGCACGGCCTCGCCGTCGACCTCGACCTCGACGTCGTGCACCATCGACAGCGGAATACCGCGGTAGTACGGGATGCGGGTGCGCATCTCGAAGCCGATAGTCTCGCCGTCCTCCTCGACGCCCACGAGGGTGTTCTCAGTGAAGATGTATCCATCGAACATGACTTGGACTCACTTTCCGTCGTTCTGGGCGGCGTCGGCGCCGTCGTTCTTGCCGTCGTTGAGGTGGCGCTCCATGAGGTCCTGGTGGCGGCGGACCTGCTCGAGGTCGGTGATGGGCTCGCCGGGCAGGACGAAGCGCTGTCCCTCGTATTCGCTGCACACGTAGCCGTCGAAGCCCAGCTGGTTGAGCCGGGTGAAGATGCGGCCGTAGTCGATGGAGTACTCCTCACCCTCGTCGGTGACCTCCCAGAACTTGCCGTGGAAGGACTTGATGTAGGGCAGGTACTCGTCCAGGGTGTCCAGCGGGGTGTTCTCGTACCCGGTAGACATCATGGCGTAGAACCGATCCTGGAAGGTGTGGAAGTGCCGGCTCAGTTCCTCGGGGAACTGGTAGTCGTCCGGGTTATCGGGGTTTCGGGGGAAGACCTGCCGCGGGTCGGTACCGGAGGCGAAGATGTCGTCGATGTACTTGATGACGTCCTCGTTGACCCCGAGCGTCTCGCGGAAATAGTTGGTGGACACCCGCGGGTGCCGCTGGCAGTAGATACCGAAGTCGACCACGAGCCCGACATGCGGGTTGTCGACCTCCTTCATCTCCTTGATCCAGGCGGCGGTCATGGGGTGGTCGAAGCTCATGCCGGCGTGCACCTCCACCGCCATGGTGATGCCGAGCTTCTCCGCAAGCGGGAGGGTCGGGCGGATGACGGCGGGGTCGGTCTGGGACACGATGCGCACGAGTGGAATGCCCAGCCGGTGGGTCAGCCGCAGGTCCGCACTGAGCAGCTCGACCTGCTCCTCGGTGGTCAGCCAGCGGTTCTTGTACAGGGAGGAGTTGATGAAGATGTCGTTGGAGACGCGCTCGAGCGGGTGGCGCTCCATAATCGCGTCCCATTCGGCCAGGGTCTGCTCGGAGGCCCGCGCGGCACCACGGATCATCTCGTCGGAGAGGATCTCGATGCCCTGCGTACCCATGTCCTCGACGGCGCTCACGACCCCTTCCAGGCCCAGGCCGCCGCGCCCGTAGGCGTCCTGCAGCGAGTACAGGGAAACGCCCTTCTTGATAGTCATGTATCCGTCCTCTCTCCGTCCTTGGAGGGTTCAGCGCGGCCGGCAGCCGTCGCGGACCGATTGCCCGCACGTGATGGCCGCAGCTGTTTCGGGATCACCCGGATGCCGCGACACTATGGCCGGCTCCTGCTGGCGGGCCAGGGCTGCCCGCCCCGCTTTTGCACGATCACGGCATTAGCCCGCGTCAGTAATACGGCAAACCGCCTAGTGGCGTAGCGGGCCCCTCGCTGGCATAACGAACGCATGCCGCACGCCCGACGCCGCCCGTCCGGGCACAGCAATCAACCACCGCCCCACCGCTGACAAGGATTACCACCCGCCTCCCCTCACGGCCTGCAAAAGCCAACCTGGGTGAGAACACAACGCACCCTGAACTAGGCTGAGAAAGCGTCGACGCCTCTCCCGGCGGCGCCGCTAGCCACAACCTGGGAGGCAACCGTGCCCGGCCCCATCGCCACTATCCCCACCGATGTCCTAACCATTACCGACCTCATCCGCACAGGCCGAGCCAGCACCCGACAGGAACTCGCCCGTCAAACGGGAATGGGCCGCAATACGATTTCCTCACTGATTCATGTCGCCATCGACGCCGGTCTTATCGCCCCGGACGGATCCGCGCCGTCAACAGGCGGCAGGGCCCCGGCCACCTGGCGCTTCCGCCAAGAGGCCGGGCTCGTGCTCGCCGTCGGCGTGCACACATCGACGCTGCGCCTGGCCGTGATGGATCTGGTCGGGCAGCCGCTTGAGCGGCGCACCCTGGCTTGGCCCATCACCCGCGGACCGGACGCGACACTCGCTAGAGCCGCCGAGGAGCTGCAGGACATGGCTCGCGGACACGCTCTGCCGGTGTGGGCGGCCGGCGTCTCCCTGCCGGGTCCGATCGACCAGGAGACGGGCCGCCCATCCAGTCCGCCGATCATGCCGGGCTGGGACGACTTCGACGTGATCGACGCCCTCACCCGTTCTCTTAAGGTCCCGGTCACCACGGGTAATGACGTCAACATCATGCTGCTGGGATATGCATCCACCCTGCCGGAAGCCGCCAGGCGCGAGCCGGCGAACATCCTGTACCTGCAAGTCGGAACCGGAATCGGGGTGGGGATCATGTCCAACGGACGCTTGCACCTGGGCTCCGCAGGTGCGGCCGGCGATATCGGGCACGTGCAGGTGTCCGGCATGGATTCGGTGGTCTGCCGTTGCGGACGCACCGGCTGCCTGGAGGCGGTCGCAGGCGGTTGGGCGCTGCTGCGCGATGCCCGCCGCGCCGCGGTGGAGGGATTGAGCCCGCACCTCAAGGAGTGCC
The DNA here is from genome assembly GCF_032465695.1 of Actinomyces sp. MRS3W. NCBI lineage: Bacteria > Bacillati > Actinomycetota > Actinomycetes > Actinomycetales > Actinomycetaceae > Actinomyces > Actinomyces sp. MRS3W. The sequence goes on along the minus strand of NZ_JAWDJJ010000115.1, from coordinate 19,766 downwards.
TGGATCGCCGTGGTGAACTTGCCATCGAGGACATCGTGGACGGCGTGAACGCGGGCGACACCGAATGCGTCACCCTCATGGTGCGCAGCGCAACCGCGGTGGGGGACGCGCTGGCCATGCTGGTGAGTTTCTTCAACCCCGGTCGGGTGGTCATGGCCGGGCCGATGCCGCAGGGATGCCCGATGTTCCTCGACGTCGTCAAGCGGATCGTGGATGAGCGCGCCCTAGCGCTGGCCACGGCAGATCTGGAAATCCTGCCTGCGGCCAGCGGGCTCGACGACGAGCTGCGCGGCTGCGCCCTGCTGGCTGTCAATGCCGTGTTCGAGGCGGCCACCGGCGCCTCCCCGTCCCCTCGCCGAGACCGGCACAAATAACACGCCGAAACCGGCACTTATGACGCATCGAAACCGGTACAAGTAACGTACTCGCGCCGGCCGTGGCGGCCCGTCACGTCAAGCCGGCACCCTGCGAACGAAGGAGCCCTCATGATCCGCATCATCGCCACATTCACCGTCAGGCCCGACGCCGTCGAGGAGTTCACCGCTAAGGCCCGTGAGCTGGTGGCGGCCTCACGCGCGGAGGCGGGCAATGTCTCCTATGAGCTGCTGCGTGCCCGCGAGGACGCCGCCACGCTCACCTTCCTGGAGGCCTGGGCCGACGACGCCGCTATTGAGGCTCACAACGCCTCCCCGCACTTCACCACGCTCATTCCGCAGCTCATCGCCTTGTCCACGAGCGATCCCGTCATCGTCCAGTACGAGCAGGTCTGACCCCAAGGTAGGGATGTGCAGGAGCTGTAGGTAGGGATTTGCAGACTCCGACCTTCGAGGGGCACCGGGCCGGGAGGCCACCGTCCCTCCCCTTCGTGGCGCGCGGTCGCCCCGTCGGCGTCGGCCTCAACGCCCTCACGAGTGTCTTCCGCCCGAGGCGTGCAGTAGACCGCGCCTCCCACGCTCGCCGGCGTCCCCAGCGCGCCATGATGGGCGACACCGATCAAGGAGGATCCCGTCATGCCCATATCCACCGCCCAGCCCAGCGTCCAGCTCTACGCCGTCCGCGACGCCCTCAGCCACGACCTGGAGGGCACGCTCGCCCGGGTCGCCGATATCGGCTACACCCAGGTCGAGGCCTTCGCCTTCGTCGAGCAAGCCCCGCGCCTGCGCCGCGCCCTGGATGCCGCCGGGCTGACCGCGCCGACGGCACACGCCTCGATCATTGACGTCGAGGACCCCGAACCGGTACTGGCAGCAGCCCAGGAGATCGGTGTCGAACTGCTCATCGACCCGTTCCTCGGTCCCGACCTGTGGCGCAGCGCCGGCGCCGTGGCCCGCCTGGCGGACAAGGCGAATACGGCCGCCGAACGCGCCGCGCAGGCCGGGCTGGCCCTCGGCTACCACAACCACTCCTGGGAGACGTCAACCATGATCGCCGGCCGCCACGCGCTGGAGGTCTTCGCCGACGCGCTCGAGCCCGGCGTGGCTCTGGAGGTGGACACCTTCTGGGCGACCTTCGGAGGCGCGGACGCCCCGGCGCTGCTGCGCAGGCTCGGCGACCGCGTGCGCGCCATCCACGTCAAGGACGGCGTCATGCCGGCCACTCCCCCGCAGCTGCCCGACGACGTCGAGCAGATCACCGCCCTCATGGCCGAGTACACGGCCCGCCAGCAGCCGGCCGGCGCCGGGGATGTCGACGTCGCCGCCGCCTTGCGGGCCGCCCCGCAGGCCCTCCGGGTGGTCGAGTTCGACGACTACGCGGGCGACATCTTCGAGGGCATCGCCGCCTCGCTCGCCTGGCTGCGCGAGCACGACGTCTGAGCCGACGCCGCTTCCGAACCCGCGCCCTCACGAGCGGCCACCGTACCGATGGGGTTCTGCACCATGCGCGCAGAAGGCCGGGCCGCCGTCCTGGCTGCCGCGATCGGCGGTGGCTACCGTCACAACTGACGCAATTAAGCGACGTCGTCGCCCTCCAAGGCCGCGAGCAGCGTCCGCCCGCAAGCCGGAGTCCGTGTTCGGCGTCGCCTCAGTTCTGTGAAGGAGCAGCACCATGCCTCGTCCCATCAATCTGTTCACCGGCCAGTGGGTCGACCTGCCGTTTGAGGAGGTGTGCACCCTGGCCGAGAAGTGGGGCTTCGACGGCCTGGAGGTGCCGGTCGCCGGCGACCACCTCGACGTCTACCGCGCGGCCGAGGACGATGCCTACTGCCAGGAGTGGAAGGACACCCTGGCCCGCCACAACCTGAGCGTGTACGCCATCTCCAACCACTCCACCGGCCAGTGCATCTGCGACGACCCCATCGACTTCCGCCACCGCGGCCTGCTGTCGGACCGCGTGTGGGGCGACGGCGACGCCGAGGGCGTGCGCACCCGCGCCGCCGAGGAGCTCAAGCTGACCGCCAAGGTCGCGGCCAAGCTCGGCGCCAAGGTCGTCACCGGCTTCACCGGCTCGAAGATCTGGAAGTACGTCGCCATGTACCCGCCGGTGGGCGCCGACGTCATCGCCGACGGATACGAAGACTTCGCCCGCCGCTGGAACCCGATCATCGACGTCTTCGACTCCGAGGGCGTCAAGTTCGCCCTCGAGGTCCACCCCAGCGAGATCGCCTACGACTACTGGACCACCAAGGCGACCCTGGACGCCATCGACAACCGCGAGGCCTTCGGCATCAACTGGGACCCCTCCCACATGATCTGGCAGGACCTCGACCCGGCCGTCTTCCTCACCGACTTCGCCGACCGCATCTACCACGTCCACTGCAAGGACACCAAGACGCACTTCGACGGACGCAACGGCCGCCTGTCCTCCCACCTGCCCTGGGATGACCCCCACCGCGGCTGGACCTTCGTCTCCGCCGGACTGGGCGACGCGGACCTGGACGGCTACTTCCGCGCCCTCAACCAGATCGGCTACTCCGGCCCCATCTCCATCGAGTGGGAGGACTCCGGCATGGACCGCCTGGCGGGCGCCCCCATGGCACTCAAGTTCGCGCGCGAGCACGTCTACGACCTGCCCGACGCCGCCTTCGACTCCCACTTCGACAACCGCTGACCCACGGGTTGAGTCGGGCCGCCCGCCGGGACATGCCGGGGCGCCGTCGACTCACGGCACCCGCACCCCAGCGGTGGAGCCCCGCGTCTTGCGTCAGGCAGGCGCGGGGCTCCGGCATGCTCAGAGAATGCAGGTTCCGTCTACCCACAGCCGTCATCGCAAAGCTCGGCGCACAAGGCTCGGGCGCGGGTGTCGTCGGGTGGGTAGCCCGCCCCATCGCCGCACCCGGCATCTGCTGCAATCCTGAGGGCATGTGCCCCTCCCCCGCCGTCGACGATGCGGCCTCGCCGTCGCCCGACTCCGCGCCCGACGACAACGCGACGGCGCCGACGGCCTATGCTCCCGCCGTCGCCCCGCCGCGACGCCGCAGCACTGAGGCTGTGCGCGGGCTGCGCGTCGGCGGCCTGCTCACCGCCGTGGCGGCCGGTGGCTGGGCCTGGTGGCAAACCGCGCACTACCACGGCGCCTTCCATTTGTCCGACGATGTCCGAAACACCGCCCTCGGGGGAGGCCTGGTTCTGGTCGTCGGCGCATGCCTCGTCTGGTTGCCGCTCGCGTCTGCGATATCGCAGGCAAAAAGACCCCATGCGCTCATACGCGCACTTCTCGTGGTGTCACCGTACGCGGCCGGTTCGGTCCTCTTCGGTTGGCTGTGGTGGCGCGAGTCGCAGGACGTCCAGATGAGCTACCCGGTACTCGCTCAGCTTGCCGTCGCCGCAGCCGGGCTCGGCATCGCCGCCGTCTCAGACCTGCAGCTGCGTCGCACCGGGCGACGAGGCGTCACCTCCTCCGCCCGCACCGCACGAATCCGCCGCATGAACGGCGTCTCGTCCGGCACCACAATGCTCACACTCGTCGTCGCAGCCGTCACGCTAGCCGCTCTCCCCACGCTGTACGCACCCACATCTGTACAGGTCGTCGCGACCGACCCGGCACCGATCCCCGAAACCCTCGCGGATGAGGTGCGTTGGCAGCGAGTCATCCAGCATGACGATCCCCACTACGTCACGGGCGTCATTGCCGGTGCCGCCGGCCCCGTCGTCGTCACCAGATATGGCGTCATGGGGCTGGATTCCAGCACCGGTGAGACCACTTGGTCCTACAGCCGTTCCGCAGCGCTCGAAACGATTGCCAGAAACTGCTTCAAGAGTACGAGCGCACCTTGCGACGCAGTCCTGACCCCGGATCGGACCCGTCTGGTCCTGGGCTACGGATACGATCCCTTGGAGACGGTGTTCGTCGTCCTCAACGCCAGCACCGGGGAGGTCGTCTTTGAGCGCACGTACAAGAACGCCTCCAGGCTTGAAGAGAACCGCGACAACCCGTGGAACTATCGGAACCCAACTGTGCAGGTCACCGATCACGTCCTCGTGATTGAGCAGGAGGTGCTGTCGCTGACCGACGGCAGCCTCGTGAGTACTCTTCCGGACGAGCGTGCGCCAAGCCTGAACGAGGGCAACCGCTGGGAATGCCCTCGTGACGATTCTGTCCACTGCCGGAACTATTGGCCACCGTCCCGTGCCGGGCACTCGACGCTCGTCTTGGGCATCACCTGCTGGAGTCCAGACAACGATCCGAATAACTACAGCGATGACACCTGGTGCGAGATGGAGGTGGCCCCGGATAGCGACCCGTCGGCAGTCACCACGGTCAGCGGCATTGTCCCCTCCGCCGACCACGACCACGGCCCGGAGACCGCAGACGGATGGACCGTACGCTACGCCGACCCCGGCGCCGCCTATGAAGAACTGAGTCGGCACAACCTGCTGGAGGAAGCAGATTCGCTCAGTTTTCCCCTTGAGGCGGTCAACCTGGACACCCTGGCCGGTGTCGATGATGCGGGGCCCGTCGCCCTCGGTGACCTCAACCGCCCCGAACACTACGAGAGCGCCCATACCCTTGCGGTCCTGGGCGCCACCTCGCAGGAGAAAGACGCAACCATTCAAGTGCGCTTCGATCCCGCCACCCGGCAGGCTGTCACCAGTGATGACATGAGCGTCCAGCCCACCGGCGCCGGCTACCTCGACGCACTACGGCTCACCAGGTCATGGCCTGATGACGGTGTCGATCTGGTTCGCTCTGATGAAACCGTCGTCATGCACCTGGAGTACCCCTCAGCCGATCAGCAGGAGCATCTCCGTTTCTTCGGCAAGTACCTGTACCTCGTGCAGACGCCCGGAGCGGTCATAGTCGTCGACCACCGCAGCATTCAGCGCGCAGACGCCAGTGATAGCGACTACGAATCCGTGGGCTACGAGACCGTCATCTACGGCGTCGGCTGACCCGCCTGCGTAGCAGCCCAGCGTCGACAGCAACTGCATCGATTCCATCGAAAACTCACAGGCGCTCGTCCGACCCGCGCTCATGGGCAGCCCGACCCATGGCATCACCCAATGCCTGCAGCCACCATGAAGGTATGCGCCCCTCCCCCACGGCCGACAACGACGTCTCCGCCCCGACCACCGGGCTCGTCGCCGCGCCTGGACTCCGTACCCGCCGCCTACGGGCAGCAGCCTTGGCGGTGGTCCTCACCGTCGTTCTCGTCCTGCCTACGCTCACAGGCTGCGGGGACTCGCTACCAGCCCCAGGCCACACCCCCACGGCAACGGCCGTCTCCAGCACCGTCCCCTCCGGGGTACCCGCAGACATCCCGGACACGCTCGCGGAGGAGATCCGCTGGCAGCGGGTCATCGATGAGGACAACGCCGAGGTCTATCACGTCAACGGCGTCATGGCCGGGGCTTCCGGTCCCATCGTCGTCACCGCCCACGGCGCCCTGGGACTCGACCCCGACACCGGCGAGACCACCTGGTCCTTCCGCGATCCCGAACTCACCGGTTCAATCACCGGGTACGGCGCCGTCTCCTCAGAACGGGCGCGTGGGCGCGCGGTGCTGAGCCCGGACGGCACCCGCCTCGTCATTGGCCTCGGCGCCGGCACTTTCGGAACCCGGCTGGTGGCGCTTGATACCGCCACCGGTGAGGTGCTGTTCGAGCACCTGGTCACTGGCTACGCGATCGTCTCGGAGCGGTCTGTCGATCTGCACATCCAAGTCACCGACCATGTGGTCATGGCGGAGCGTGAAGTGGTGTCGCTGGAGGACGGCTCCCTGGTGGCAACCCTGCCTGAGGACCCTGCCGTGGTTGACGGGGACCGCACGTGTGTGCGCACCGATCTGGACTACTGCTCCAGCTACTGGCCCGGTTCCCAGGGCGGGCACTCGACTCTCATCCTGGACTCGACCTGTTGGGCTCCCGGCGACACCGACACCAGCTGGTGCGAGCTGACCCTGGCCCCCGATACCGACCCCACGGCGTCGCGCCAGGTGGGAGGCTTCGTCCCCATCGATCGGACAACGGGGGACGCCGAGGGACAGAGCAACGTAGCCGGGGAGAATCTCGACGATGTCTTCCCCGTGCTCACCCCGCCCATCATCGACGGGTGGACCGTGCGCTACAGCGATTCCGACGCCGCCTACACCGCGCTGAGCACCAACGGCGCGGACCCGCTCGCCCTCCCCCTGGAAGCCGTCAGCCTGGACGCCCTCGTGGACGCCGACGACGCCGCCCCAGTGCCGCTGGGTGCCTCGGGCCGGACCGTGCGCGATTACGGGGCGCGCACCCTGGCGATAGTCGGCGCGGACCCAAGCTCTGCCGGGGTCATCTTCGACCCGGCCACCCGGCAGGTGCAGGACGCCGATGAGGCGGTGGAGCAAGCCGTGGGACCGGGGTACCTGGACGCACTGGCCGTCACCCGGTCGGGCGCAGACCTCGACGTCACCGGCCCCGACGGCAACGTGGTCCTGCACTTGACCAGTGATGATGCCGGCGTCGAGGTCAGCGACGCCTACCTCGTCCAGGCACCCGGGGTGATCGTCGCCGTCGACCACCACCGCCGTACCACCGCCCAAGGCGGCAAAGCCGATGAGACCGTCATCTTCGGCATCGGGTAGCGGCTGGGCGCCTGCCCGTCGCAAGAGCATTCGACGCCGCCCGCGCCTCAGCTGGCGGACGGTCCTCACCGCCGCGCTCGTGCTCGCCGTCGGCGCCGCGGCGCTGGCCATTCCCCAGAGCCTGTATGCGCTCACTTCGGTGCAGGTGCCTGCCGCTGCGGTTGCCCTCGCGCCCGAAACCCTCGGTGAGGAGGTCGCCTGGCAGCGGGTCATCCGCCATGACGATCCCGATGCCATCACCGGTGTGAGCGCCGGGGCGGCCGGGCCCATTGTGGTGACCAATCACGGCGCCTGGGGCCTGGACCCCGCCACCGGCGAGCCGACGTGGTCCTACACCCGCCCCGCATCGCTTCTCAGAATCGGAAATCCCTGTGACGCCACAACCGGCCTTGATGGGCCGCTCGACCCGTACACCGATGCCTCGTGCTACGCGGTGGTCAGCCCGGATCGGGGCAGCCTCGTGCTGGGCTACGACGCCGGCGCGCTCGGAACGCTGCTCGTCGTCGTCGACACCACCAGCGGCGAGGTCGCATTCGAGCGCATGGCGTATGGCGGAGACGAGGATAGTCGCGGCGCCAGGAAGCACAGTGATGTCCACGTCACCGACCACGTGCTCATGGTGGGAGAAGAGGTGCTGTCGCTTGAGAGCGGGCGCCGTCTGGCCACCGTCCCCGAGAACGCAACGCCCGCCCCCTACGACTACTCCAACCGTTACTTGAGCTACGACTGTCCCAATGACGTGGCCTGGTGCTGGGAACATAAGGGGCCATCCACCGGCGGACATGCGACTGTCATCCTCGGGCTGACCTGCTGGCGCCCGGACCAGGACTTTGACAAGCATTCGAACTGGTGCGAGGCGCGAATTGTCCCGGACGACGATCCCACCGCGGTCCGGGTGGTCGAGGGTATTGTCGGCCCAGGCAACGGCGGCCCGGAGGTTATCGACGGATGGGCCGTGCGCTACGCCGACCCCGACGCCGCCTACGCCACGTTGGCCCAGAGCTCCCTAGAGGACACCGACCCAGCCGATCAAGCCGCCGCGCGTGATCTTTCGCTTGAGGCCGTGGACCTGGACTCCGTCTCCGACCCCGAACCCGAGGAAGCGATGCCGCTGAACGGCATCGGCGGCGCCGTCCATGCCTACCGCACCCAACACCCGTACCGGGTGCTCACCGTCGAGGGCATGCCCAAGGAGGCGGAGCGGTCGGCCGAGGATGCGGAACCCGAGGTCTATGTTGTCCCGTCCGCGGGCGGGGCTTATACCGCTGCAGAGCTCGCGCGGCTGTCATCCGGTGCCGCCTATCTGGAGACGCTCAACGTCCATAGGTCGAAAAACGAGGGCGTGAGCGCGGTAGGCCCGGATGGTGAGGCCGTCCTGCAGTTGGAGGACTACCCCGCCGCCGACAACCAGTTTCCGACCTCCGGGGCCGGCTACATCCTCCGGGCTCCCGGCGTGGTCGCCGTCGTCGATCACCACATGATCCTGGACGAGGCCACCGGGAACGTCTCCTACGAGCTCATCATCACCGGTCTGCGCTGATAGTGGCTACCCCGCCCCTACCAATCCGGCCCGTGGGCAGACCGCCCCATGGCGGGCACCCGCGCCACCTGCCACCCTGGTGGCATGGGCACTTCCCCCGGCGACGACGCGACGGCGCCATCCCCTCCCGACGCCGAGCCCCGGCACCACAACCGAGGCACCGACATCCTGAACGGCTCCCTTGACGCCACCAGTAGCCAAACCGTGGTGGTTGGACTGGGCTGACCCGACCAAAACCCCTCCACTGCAGCAGCCCCGTCATTAGTGCCGGTCTCGGTACGTCATTAGTGCCGGTCTCGGCATGTTACAAGTGCCGGTTTCGGTGCAGGGGCGGAACGGTGGGGGCACCGCGGGCACTCGGCCGTCGGCGATATCTCCTTGCCCGCCGTCAGGCAATGCAGGATAGCCTCAGCTCATGACTGCCGATTCAGCTGCGACGCCTGCTTCCTCCGTCTTCGATCACCGCTCGGTCGCTCGTGTGGACACCGACCGCCCGGACTACTACGGACGCCGACTCGTCGATCACATGAACCGCAAGATTGATGCGACGTGGGACGATGCCACCACATCCGGCCGCCTCGCCTTCAACCGGGAGGGGGCGGTGGTCGGCGTCGTCGACCTCACCTGTGAGGAGAAAGCACTGATCCTGACGCTGTCCACCTCGGCACAGGAGCAGCCCCGGCTGGAGGAGGTCGTCGGCATTCACCTGGCCCGTTTCGGCTACCGGGACTCCCTCGCCGTCTCCTGGATCCGCGACGGCGGCTCCGTCGGCACCATGCAGGGCCCCCTGTCCGCGCAGGACATGGAACGCATGCGCCGCGAGTACGAGGCCCGGCAGCGTCAGTAATTCGGCGCAGCCCGCCAGTCCCGCCCGCAGCGCAGCCCGCCAGTCCCGCCCGCAGCGCAGTCCGCCGGTCCCGGTCTGCGGCGCAGTCAGCCCCAATCGGGGCGCACGGTCACTCCGCCGCAACCGTGATGTGCCCGGTGGGGTCCTGGACGCGCAGCATGAGCAACAGGCCAATGGCGAGCACCAGCACGATGCCGAGAATGCCCCAGTACCCGGCGCTTTCACCCACAACCCGGGTGCCCACCCAGATCGCCGCACCGTACATGGCCGGCGCCATGAAGGACACGGCCCTGCCGGTGGTGGCGTACAGACCGAAGATCTCGCCCTCGCGTCCCTCGGGGGCGAGCCGCGCGAGGTAGGAGCGCGCCGCCGACTGGGCCGGCCCCACGCATCCGGACAGGATGAGGCCGAGCATCCAGAAGATGGTCGCCCCGGCGGAATGCAGGAAGAATACGAGCAGCCCGGCCGCCACCAGCACGGTCAGCGCACCGAGGATGACCTTGCGGGGGCCGAGCACGTCGTCGAGCCTGCCCGCGGCAATGGTGGCCACACCAGCGACCACGTTCGCGGCGACGGCGAAGATGATGACGTCCCCGGAGGAGAAACCGAAGGTGTTCTGGGCAATGATGCCGCCGTAGGTGAAGACCCCGGCGAGGCCGTCACGGAAGACCGCGGCGGCCAGTAGGAACCACAGCACTTCGGGGTGGGCGCGGTACAGCCCCACGAGGGTGCGCCACAGGTGCTTGTAGGAGGCGAGCAGCGACTCGTGCCGCATGATCCGCGACGGCGCTTCAACGGGGTCGGCGGGCTCGTTCTCCAACCCGGCCAGCATGCGGGCGTCGTCGTCGTCGGCGGCCTGGATGGCGGCCCAGCGGCGCCAGGCCCGCTTACCGGACTGAGTCACCAGTACCGGGATGGCGCACAACCCGAACCAGGCGGCGGAGATGAGCATGGAGACGCGCACGTTCAACCCGTTCTCGGCGGTCACTCCGAACCAGCCGACCTCGGGGCTGATGAAGCCGACGTACAAGATGAGCAGCAGCACGATGCCGCCGAGGTACCCCATGCCCCAGCCGAGCCCGGATACCGCCCCAACGCGATCCTTCGTGGCCAGCCGGGACAGCAGGCCGTTGTAGTTGACGGAGGCCAGCTCGAAGAAGATATTGCCGACGCCGAGCAAGGTGATGCCGAGCCACAGGTACCCGGGCTCGGGCAGCACGAAGTACAGGGCCGCACTGACGGCCACCACCACGGCCGTGTAGGCGCCAAGCCAGAACACGGTGCGCCCGGCGCGGTCGGAGCGTTGCCCGGTGACAGGAGCCAACAGGGCGATGCACGCACCGGCGATAGCCAGCCCCAGGGAGAGAGAGGACTCGTTGGCGGCGGGGTCGCCGAAGGCGGATCCGGTCAGGTACACGGAGAAAACGAAGGTGGTGATGACGGCGTTGAAGGCCGCCGACCCCCAGTCCCACAGCCCCCAGGCGATGACCGGCCAGGTGAGCAGCTTGCCGCGCGCGGAAACAAGCGAGTCGGCGTCCGCCGCGGCGGGGTTGAATTCGGTGTCCCGTCCGGGAGCATGAGGGCTCATGCCCACGAGCCTACGGCGCTGCTGGCTCCCGGCGGGCAAGCGTCTCGGCGAGTGCGAGGTCCAGGGGGGTGGTCACTTTGAGGGCGAGCGGATCTCCGGGAACGACGACGACCCTGCCGCCCATGGCCTCCACGAGGGCGGCGTCGTCGCGGGCGGAGTGGGCCTCATCGACGGCGTCGGCCGCGCCACGAGCATGGGCGGCCTCGAGGGTGGGGCGGGCGAAGCCCTGCGGGGTCTGTACGGCGCGCAGGCGATCCCGCTGCGGGGTACCGACGACGCGCTCCACCGGCGATGCGCCAGCCACCCGACCGTCGCCCTCGAGGGCGACCTCCTTAATCGTGTCGGTGACGGGTAGGCCCGGGACGACGGCGTCGTGCACGAGGATGACCTCGGCGTCCGGGCGACTGTCCAATGCGGCGGCTAGGCCGAGTGCGACAGAGGCCTGCCGGGAGGCCGGCGAGCCGGCGACGACGGCGATACGTCCGGGCCCGGCAAGGTCGGAAACTTCAGCGGTGAAGCGGTCGACCTCGGCGACGGGGGCGGTCACAGTGATGTGGTCGATGACGCCGGAGGCGAGCAGTCCGCGTGCCGCCCGCCGCAACAGGGACTGCCCGGCAAGCTCGACCAGCGCCTTGGGGCCGTCCGCGCCGAGTCGCATGCCGGACCCGGCGGCGGTAAGCACCGCAACGGTGGAGCCGCCGCCTTCTGTCAATTCGGTGTTGTTCCGGTCCGGCATGTCCGGGACCCTACCAGCGCCACCGCGATACCGGCGTCAGGCGGCGGTGCCGGAGGCGAGGATCTCGTCGAGAGTGGTCTCGGCTTCTTCCTCGGGGGTCTTCTGCGCGAGCGCGAGCTCGGAGACGAGAATCTGGCGGGCCTTGGCCAACATGCGCTTCTCCCCGGCGGACAGGCCGCGGTCGGTATCGCGGCGGGAGAGGTCACGGACAACCTCGGCAACCTTGATGACGTCACCGGAGGCAATCTTCTCCTGGTTGGCCTTGAAACGGCGCGACCAGTTGGTGGGTTCCTCCGTGAGCGGAGCGCGCAGCACGTCGAAGACGCGCTCCAGGCCGGTCTCGTCGACCACGTCACGCACGCCGATGAGGTCGACGCTGTCGGCCGGGACCAGGATGGTTAGGTCGCCCTGCGCAACCTCGAGCTGCAGGTAGGTCTTCTCCTCACCCCTCACCTTGCGCTGCCGGATGTCAATGATCCGGGCGGCTCCATGGTGGGGATAGACAACGGTCTCGCCGACTTCAAATGTCATGTGTGAGGTCACTCCAGATTTGTCGCGGGGTACTAGTTTATCAGGAAATGACGCCGGAAGATCGGGGAGCTAGCTCACATGGGCCGGCACGGGGTGCCGTCTCAATCGCCGGTAACAAGCCGGTAGCCCACCCCGCGCACGGTGGTCAGTAGTTTCGGGGAACTCGGGTCCGTCTCGATCTTGGCGCGGATCCGCTTGACATGGACATCCAAAGTCTTAGTGTCCCCGACGTAGTTGGTGCCCCACAACCGCTCAATGATCTGGCCGCGGGTCAACACATGGTCGGGGTGGCGCAGGAACAGTTCCAGCAGTTCGAACTCGCGCTTGGGCATCGCCACCACCTGGCCGTCGACACTGACCTCGTGGCGACCGACGTCCATGGTCACTCTCCCGGCTGTGAGCACCGGCTCTTCGGGCTCCTCGCCCGCGGTGCGGCGCAGGACGGCGTGCACGCGCGCCACCAGCTCCCGGTAGGAGTAGGGCTTGGTCATGTAGTCATCCGCGCCGATCTCCAGCCCGGCGATCTTGTCCAGCTCGGAGTCCCGCGCAGTGAGCATGATGACGGGGACTCGGGAGCTGCGGCGGATGCGGCGGCACACCTCGGCCCCGGACATCCGCGGCAGCATGAGGTCGAGCAGTACGAGGTCGATGGGGCTGGAGCCGTTCGACGCAGATGCGGCTTCAAAGCGCTCCATGGCCGCCACCCCGTCCTGAGCCTCCACGACGTCGAAGCCGTCGCGGCGCAGGTTGAGCGCGAGCGGTTCGCGGTAGTTCTCCTCGTCCTCCACGAGCAGGATGCGAGTCATGGCTGCCTTTCTTCCGCAGTGGGGTCCACGCCGGGTATCCGCCTCGGGGCCTGCTCATCGGAGATGGCGGCAATGGCGGCGAATGCGGCACCGGCTGCGCCGCTGGCCACGGCCTCGGCGGCCTCCGCGTCGGGCACGTCCGTTTCACTGTGGTGGCGCGGCAGTACCAGCGTGAAGGTGCTCCCGTGCCCGGGCGCGGACCATAGCTCCACGGTGCCGCCGTGATCGGCGGCGACGTGCTTAACGATCGACAGTCCCAGGCCGGTGCCACCGGTGGCGCGCGAGCGGGCCTTGTCCACCCGGTAGAAGCGCTCGAAGACGCGCTCCTGCACGTCCTTAGCGATCCCCATGCCCTCGTCGACGACGGCGATGCGCACCAGCTCCGGGTCGGCAGCGTCCAGGCTGATCCCGACGCTGACGCGGGTGCGCGGGTCGGAGTAGCGAATAGCGTTGTCCAGAAGATTGCTGATGGCGGTCACCAGCAGCGCGGCGTCCCCGAGGACGTGGAGGTTCTCGGTGCCGCCGGCTACGAGCGTGATCTCCTTCGCGCCGGCCTCCACGCGCACGCGGTCCAGCGCATCGACGACGACGTCGTCCAGGCTGACGTCTTCGGGCTCGACCAGGGCATCGCCGTCCTGAAGCCGGGACAGCTCAATGATGTCGCGCACGAGCAGTTCCAGACGGCGGGACTCCTTGCCCATGCGTCCCGCATAGTCGGCAACAAGCTCGGGATCGTCGGCGTTCTCACGGACCGTTTCCGCCAGCAGGGAGATCGCCCCGACCGGAGTCTTGAGCTCGTGGGAGGCGTTGACGACGAAGTCGCGTCGCATGTCCTCCAAGCGCCGGGCAGCGGTGCGGTCCTCGATGAGGACGAGCACGCGTCCGCGGCCGAGGGCGGCCACGCGCACCTGGAGGTGGAAGTTGCCGGCGCCGCTGATGCGTCCGCGCGCCACAACGATCTCGGCCTCCTGCGCCTCGCCGGTGGCGCGCACGCGCTCGACCATCTCTGCTACCTGCGGCTCGACCACCTCGTCGTCGCGCACAATGTTGTAGGTGTAGGCGGCGGCCGAGGCGCGCAGGACCTCGCCGTCGTCGTCAAGGAGGACCGCGATCGAGCTGAGTGCGGCAAGCACCGGAATGACGCCGTCACGCTCGAGCGTGGACCCGGCAATGATTCCGTTGCCGCGGGCATCGCGCGTGGCATGCCCGAGGGCGAGCCCAACCGCTGCGCCGACCGCGACACCCGCGACGGCGACGGCGATGACCAACCAGACGGTACCCACGGCCCCTAGGGTAGAGGTGCGGCCGGGTGATCCGCGAACCCGGCCCGGCAAGACCCGGGAGACTCATCGTGCGAGACATCTTCAACCAGGAGCTCAAGCAACTGGGCACCGACCTGGCGTCCATGGCAGCGCAAGTCGCCACCGCCATTGAACGCGCCGCTGAGGCGCTGCGCACCGGAGACATCGTCGTGGCCGAGCAGGTCATTGACGCCGACGAGCGCATCAACGACCTCCAGCGCGACATCGATGACATGTGCGTCATGCTGCTGGCGCGTCAGCAACCCGTCGACCGGGATCTACGCAACGTCATCTCCGCCCTGCGCATGGCTCAGACCCTGGAGCGGCAGGGCGACCTGGCCCGGCACGTGGCGGCGATCGCCCGGGGCCGCTACCCGCACACGCCGGTGCCCGAGCCGGTCTTCGGACTCATGGTGAAGATGGCCGACGCCGCCGTGCGCGCCGGCCGCGACGTCCTGGAGCTCATCGAGACTCAGGACCTGGACCTGGCCGCCCAGATCCAGCAACGCGACGCCGAGTTGGACGCGCTGCATCGCGAGTCCTTCCAGATGATCCTCAACCCGGCCCTCGAGCTCACCCGTCAGCAAGTCATCGACGCCGTTCTCATGGGCCGTTTTCTGGAGCGCTTCGGCGACCATTCGACGTCGGTCGCCCGGCGTATGGCCTACCTGGTCTCCGGCATTACCGTGCCCAACCCCAGCGAGTCCGGTCAGGCGCAGTCGGCATCCAGCGATGTTGACGCACCGCAGTGACCCCGCCGCGATGCGTCCCCCTCAAGGACTGCCGCGCGACTGCCACTAAGTCTCCGATAAGTCGCCGTCAGTCACCTGTGTACACGCCCGTAACCACTCGTAACCGGCCTGTTTCTCACCCGATGGGGCCGCGGCACACCTCCCCTACAGGCACAGAACAAGGGGTGGGATGACAAACGAATGTCATCCCACCCCTTGCTATAAAACGGGCTGTGGCGGACCTCAGTGCGAATTCACTGCGGGTCGCCGTGCACCGACCGGAACGCGATTCACTTGCCCTGGTTGGCGACCGCGGCGATCTTCGCCTCGGCGTCGGGGTCGAGGTAGCGACCGCCCTTCTTGATCGGCTTGAGGGTCTCCTCGTCGAGCTCGTAAACGAGCGGGATTCCGGTGGGAATGTTGACGCCGGCGATGTCCTCGTCGGAGATGTCGTCAAGGTGCTTGACGATGGCGCGCAGCGAGTTGCCGTGGGCGGCAATCATGACGGTCTTGCCGGTCTTGATCTCGGGAACGATCGTCTCCTCCCAGTACGGCAGCAGGCGGGCGAGAACGTCCTTGAGGCACTCGGTGGTGGGGATGGGCTCACCCGCGTAGCGCGGGTCAGTGTCCTGAGAGAACTCCGAGCCGAGCTCGATCTCCGGCGGCGGCACATCGTAAGAACGACGCCAGAGCATGAACTGCTCGTCACCGTACTCCTCGCGGATCTCCTTCTTGTTCTTGCCCTGGAGCGCGCCGTAGTGACGCTCGTTGAGACGCCAGTGCCGCTCCACCGGGATCCAGTGGCGGTCGGCCGCGTCAAGGGCCAGGTTCGCCGTCATAATGGCGCGACGCAGCACCGAGGTGAAGAGCTTGTCGGGAAGGACGCCGGCCTCCTTGAGGAGTTCGCCGCCGTGGACGGCCTCTGCCCGCCCCTTCTCCGACAGCGCAACGTCCACCCAGCCGGTGAACAGGTTCTTAGCATTCCATTCGCTCTCGCCGTGGCGGAGCAGCACAAGGGTGTAAGCCATGAGGGACATTGTGCCAGGCTCAGCCGAACGCCACCAGGCCCCCGGGTCCTAACGGAACCCGGGGGCCTGGCCAGCATGTGAACGCGGCGATTACCGCGCCTTCACCGGCCACTCGGCCGGCATCACCCTCAGCTCAGTTGTTGTTGCTGGGGTTGTTGGCAGCCATGTAGGCCTCGCGCACCGGAGCGGGGATGCGTCCACGGTCAGAAACCTCGTAGCCGTTGGCACGAGCCCACTCGCGAATCTTCTGCGTCACCCCTGTCGGCGGGCGACGGCGCAGCGTCCTGCGCCCACCGCGACGACGCGCCTTCACGGTCCACTCTTCAATCGACTCGCGCAGCGCGGCCGCGTGCTCCTCGTTGAGATCAATCTCGTAAGTGACACCGTCCAGAGCGAACGTAATGGTCTGGGTCGCCTCAGAACCGTCGATGTCATCCACAAGAACAATCTGCGTCTTCTGCGCCATATTGGTCCTCCTTGCCACAGATTATGCGGGCCCCGGCTTCCAGTGCGGGATCATCCCGAGAAACAGGATAGACATAACAAGGCAATTGAAGCAAGGAAATGAGGAAAGCGACCCGCCGGAGCTCGCTTAACCCGCAAGCGATCCTCCACGGGAGGAAGGACGTCGGAGCCACCTGTGGGAATCGAACCCACGACCTATTCATTACGAGTGAATCGCTCTGCCGACTGAGCTAAGGTGGCGTGCCGCGAAAGCAGCGACACGCAGGCTACCGCCTGTCGGCGCCGCCATGCAATCCATAACCCGACCCCAAATAGTGGTTTAGAGCACAGATGCCTGTGCTGCGTACTCTGTCCATATGCACATCCATGTCACCTACGCCGGCGGGACCATCGGGATGGTTCATTCGCCTCGCGGACTTCGCCCCGGCGCAGACCTCGCCGGCTGGCTAGCCGACCTTCTCACCCGTCATCCCACCTCCGACGACGCCGTCCCACCCGCCTCCCCATCCGCATCTTTGACCACTTCCCTCACCACGCTACAGCCGCTCATCGACTCGGCCGATGCTGCGCCACACACCTGGCAGGCCATCGTCGACGATGTGCACGCGCACGCCTCCCGTGCCGACGCCTTCGTTGTTCTGCACGGTACCGACACGCTGGCCTATACCGCCGCCGCGCTGTCCTACGCACTGACCGAGCTCGACCAACCGGTGGTCATCACCGGCTCCCAGCTGCCCCTCGGCGCGAGAAGCTCCGACGCCCCCGGGAATGTCACCGGAGCCCTGCAGGCCATCGTCCAAGGGGCACCGCCTGGAGTACATGTGTTCTTCGCGGACCGCCTGCTCGCCGGCAACCGAGCCACCAAAGTCAGTTCCTGGTCCTTCCAGGGCTTCGACTCCCCCAACGCCGCTCCGTTGGCCATCGCCGGCGCGCCCTGGCACTGGTCCCCGGCGTCTCGTACCTCAGGGCAGGGGCAGGGCTGGCCCACGCCGCAGCCGTTGACCAGCCATGACATCGTCGTCGTCGATCTGGTTCCCGGACTGACTCCCGCACGCCTCGACGCGCTGCTCACGCCCCGGCCGGTCGCCGCGATTCTGCGCGCCTTCGGCGTCGGCAACGTGCCCGGGGGCGAAGCCGGATTGGCCACGGTGGTCGCCGACGCCGTCGCGGCAGGGGTGGCGGTCGTCATCGCCTCCCAGTGCGCTCAGGGCGAGGTGCGGCTCGGCCAGTACGCCGCCGGGGACGCCGTGGCCCGAGCGGGCGCGGTCGGCAGCGCGGACATGACCCTGGAGGCGACCTACGCGAAACTGCAGTTTCTCGCGTCCCAAGGGCTACGCGGTGCCGAGCTGGGAGCGTGGATGGGCCGTAATCTGGCTGGGGAGCTCACGCCGTCGTCGCGCGCTCCCTCGCCTCTGGTGTCTGACGCCGGGCGCCAGGCGGATTAGGGCAGGTTATCCGCTGCAGGTCAGGCCCTCCTCCGGCAGTACGCCCGCCAGCAGGTAGTCGTCGACAGCGTTGGTGACGCAGTCTCCCGCGCGCCCGTAAGCGGTGTGCCCCTCGCCCTCCCAGGTCACCAGGTGACCGTCGTCGAGCTGCTCGGCAAGGGCCTGCGCCCACGTATACGGCGTGGCCGGGTCGCCGGTCGTGCCGACCACCAAAATGGGTGCGGCACCGCTGGCATGGATTTCGGTCCGCTCCCGCGTGGACTCGTGCCCCCAGGCCTGGCAGAACAGGTCCGAGTAGCCCAGGTCGGTACCGAAGGTCGGGGACGCCGTTTGCAGTTCCTTCCGCTCTGCCTCCCAGCTATCGGCGTCGCCGGTCACCGGGTAGTCCAGACAGTTGATCGCGTTGATGGCCTCACCGCCATTGCCGCTGTAGGAACCGTCGTTCTCGCGCGAGGCGAATAGGTCGGCGATGGATAGGAGCACCGATCCGTCATCCTGATGCATGGCCTGGTTGAGCCCCTCGCTGAGCACGGACCAGGACTCCGACTGGTACATGATTCCGAGAATGGCGGACTGGGCGAGTGAGTAGGTCAGCGGCCGGTCGGGGTCGGAGGTGGGGATCGGAGCGTTCTGGGTGACCTCGAGGAAATCCTGGATTTGGGCGACGCCGGAGTCGACGTCGCCGGTCAGTGGGCAGTCGTCGCCGCTGAGGCAGTCTTGGACGTAGGCGCGCAGCGCGTTTTCAAAGCCGGCCGCCTGCCCCAGGGTGAGTTCACCGGCGCTCAATGACGGGTCGATGGCGCCGTCCAGGACCATGCGCCCGACGTTGTCCGGGAAGAGTTCGGCATAGGTGGCGCCAAGGTAGGTCCCGTAGGAGTAGCCGAGGTAGGTCAGCACGTCATCGTCGACGACAGCGCGTAGCACATCCAGGTCGCGGGCCGCAGAGATCGTGTCGACATGGTCGAGCAGTCCAGTGGGCGTGTTGGCCTCGCACTTGTCCGCGTACCAGGAAGCGTGCTGTGCGACTTCCTCCTGAAGCGCGGTCTCGTCGCTGTCCTCGTCATCGGTTGACTCGGAGTCCGCCCGCTCTTCATCCAGCTCCGCATCGGTCAAGCAGTCGATCGCCGTGGAGTTGGCTACGCCGCGCGAGTCGAAGCCGACAATGTCGTAGGCGTCGAGCAGTGCGTCGGAGAAATAGCCGTCAACACTCTCCGTCAGATGTACCCCGGAGCCGCCGGGACCACCGGGATTGATGAAGAGCGTGCCCAGCGCCGTGCCGTTGGCGGACCGCTTCTTCATGGCAATATCGATGCTCTCACCGTCCGGATCGGCGTAATCAAGGGGCACGGTGACATAGGCGCAGCTGAAATCGGCGTCCCCGGCATCCGTCTGGGTCATGCCTACATCGGCACACGGGTACCAGTCGACCGTCTGCGCATAGAAGTCCTCCAGACCGTCGGGGATGGTGGGTGACGCCGCTTGCGATGCTCTCGTCGCTGCCGACGGGCTGACGTTCGCGGTGGGGCTCAGGCTGTCGCATGCGACCAGGCCGAGCGCGGCCAAGGCGGCCAGGGCTGCCGCAGCCACGCGGCGCGGACGAGTATCGAGGATGCTCACCCGCGCAGCCTACGGGGAAGAACGCGGGCAGGGGTTCTCATCGAGCGGGAAGTCCTCCCCGACCGGTTCACGTCATTAGTGCCGGTTTCGGTGCGTTATAAGTGCCGGTTTCGGTGAAGGGGCGGATGGGG
>NZ_JAWDJJ010000114.1:0-7932 GCF_032465695.1 Actinomyces sp. MRS3W | reverse complement strand
CCCCACCCCGCCGGTGGAGAAGGTGCAGGCGGGTCTGGCGGCGTTCCGCGCCTCGGGCGCCGACATCCTCATCGGCCTGGGCGGGGGCAGCCCACAGGACACCTGCAAGGCGATCTCGGTGATCGCCACCAACCCCGAGTTCGAGGACGTGCTCAGCCTGGAGGGCGCCTCCCCCACCAAAAACCCCGGCACGCCGATCATCGGGGTGCCCACCACCGCTGGCACGGCGTCGGAGACCACCATCAACTACGTCATCACCGACACCGCCAATCAGCGCAAGTTCGTGTGCGTGGATCCGCATGACATCCCGGTCATCGCGGTGGTGGACCCCGATCTCATGGACGGCATGCCGCGCAGCCTCAAGGTTGCCACCGGCCTGGATGCGCTCACCCACGCCATCGAGGGCTACATCACCCCCGGTGCCTGGGAGCTGTCCGATGCCCTGTGTCTGCGCTCCATCCAGATGATCGCCCAGAATCTGCGCCGGGCCGCCGAGGGCGACGCCGACGCCGTGGAACAGATGGGCCTGGCCGCCTATATCAACGGCATGGCCTACTCCAATGTGGGTCTGGGTCTGGTGCACGGCATGGCGCACCCGCTGGGCGGACGCTACAACGCCCCGCACGGGGTGGCCAACGGCATCCTGCTGGCCCCGATTATGGCCTTCAACGCCGAGTACACCGGGGAGAAGTACCGCGACATTGCCGCGGCCTTCGGTGTGGAGGACGCGCAGACGATGCCGCTGGACCAGGCCCGCGCCGCCGCCGTCGAGGCCGTCGCCGCTCTGACCCGCGACCTGGGCAACCCCACCCGCATCAGCGAGGTGGGCGTGGATGAAGCCGGTATCGCCGCCCTGACCGAGGACGCCTTCGCCGACGTTAAGTATGCGTACTGCTCCGGCTCAGCGGCGGATGCCCAGGCGGGCAATGAGCGAACGGTAGCGCTCGATGTCCTCGCGCTGGAGGTAGTCCAGCAGGCGGCGGCGCTTACCGATGAGGAGGTAGAGGCCGCGGCGCGAGTGGTGGTCGTGCGCGTGGTCCTTGAAGTGCTCGGTCAGGTTGGAGATCCGCTCGGTCAGGATGGCGACCTGGACCTCCGGGGAGCCGGTGTCGCCCTCGTGGGTGGCGTACTCGGCGATGAGCTCCTGCTTGCGTTCGGGGGAAATCGACACGATGTCTCCTCTGATCTCGTTGCGCGGAGCGCCGGGGCTGGTTCTCCCGGGCTTGACACGTCCGCGGCCGATCGACGGCCGGCCCAGGTTACCAGCCGATTCCGCGGCTACCGCCCGCCCCCGGGGTGGCATCGGGCACATGCGCCGCCAGCCCGCCCGGGCAGCGGTACGGGCGGCAGCGGTTCAACTGGCGGTGACATCCTCGGGACGGATCGGATCGGGTACGGGCACCCCCAGGACGCCGGCGGTGTCCACCACGTCCTGACGCATTTGCGCCAGCAGCGCCTCCAGCCCGTCGAAGGCGAGCATGGGGCGCAGCCGCTCGGTCAGCTCGATGCCCACGACCTCCCCATACAGGTTGAGGTCCGCGCGGCCGAGCACATGCGCCTCGACCGTGCGTTGCGGCACGTCATGGAAGGTGGGATTGGTGCCGATGGAAATGGCCGCGGGCAGGCGCTCCTCCCCCGCCACGAGGTGTCCCCCAGCACCTGGGGAACGCACCAGCCAGCCCGCATACACGCCGTCGGGCGGGACCACGCCGGCGGTGGCGGCCTCAAGGTTGGCGGTGGGGAAACCGAGCTGGCGGCCCCGCCGCCGCCCGTGCACAACGGTGCCGCGCAGCCGGTGCGCATGTCCGAGTACCTCGGCGGCGCCGCGCATGTCCCCGGCCTGCAACAGCTCACGCACCCAGGTGGAGGACCAGCGACGCCCCGAGGGCGACACGACGTCCGCGACGATCTCCACCTCGACACCATCCTCGCGGCCAATGTCGCGCAGGGTGGCGGCGTCACCGCTGTTGCCACGTCCGAAGCGCACGTCGTCGCCGACGACGATAATCCGGGCGCCCAGCAGATCCTCAAGCCAGTCGCGCACGAATTCGGCCGGGCCCTGGTCGGCGAATTCCAGGGTGTAGTGGACCACGAGCACCGCATCCAAGCCGGTGCCCGCCAGCGCCTGGAGCCGGTCCGCCAGCGAGGTGACCATGGGCAGGTGGGAGGTGGGGCAATGCACCAGCACGGGATGCGGATCGAAGGTGACGGCCACAGCCCAGGGGCGAGGACCGTCCGGATCAGCGGCCTGGTGGGCACGTTCGACGATGCGGTCGAGGATCGCCCGGTGACCGCGGTGGACGCCGTCGAAGATGCCGACGGTGACCACGCTGCCGGGGCCGGCCGGATCCCTTAGGGCTGCGGGCACCTGGTCGGCGCCGTACCAAATCTCCACGACAACCGCCGCCTCAGTACCGGTCACCGAGACCGCTCCGGGTGCGGTCACTCGTGGTCTGGGTCAATGCTGTCTCCTATGTGACGGGGTTGGTCAGGGCTGCGATACGACGAGGACCGGCCTGGCATGCCCATGCTTGTGGGCCAACAGTGCCACGAGCTCCCCCGCTGGGTCGAACCCGGCGGCAACACCCGGTGTGTCCCCCTCCGCAGGCAGAACCTTGGAGGCAACAACGGGGTGGTCCGGGACCTGTGCCCGCTGGAGCACCTCGGCGGGCAGAGCTTGGCCGTAGCGCAGCGCCTGTGCTTCCTCCTGGGTGAGGTCAATGGCGGGGAAACAGCTGCGGGCGGCGCGACGCAACGGCAGCACCGGCAAACCGGAATCGGTGTCGGCAGCGGCAGCGAGCGCCTCCAGGGTGGCGGCGTCATCCACCGTGAAGGGGCCCACGTCAGTGCGGCGCAAAGCGGTTAGGTGGGCGCCGCAGCCCAGCGCCGCTCCCAAATCGCGAGCGAGTGCACGCACGTAGGTGCCCGAGGAGCAGTGCACCCTCAGGTCCAGATCGACGACCGGGGTGCCGTCTGCGGCGAGCGCCGGGCGGGCTTCGCCGTCGACGTCGAGTGCGTGGATGGTGACGGGACGGGCCAGCAGGGCGATGTCCTCGCCGGCGCGCACGCGCTTGTAGGAGCGCACGCCGTCCACCTTGATGGCGGATACGGCGCTGGGCACCTGCTCGATCCGGCCGGTCAGGGCGGTGGCGGCCCGCCGCAGGGCGGCAGCGAAGCCGGTCTCTCCCCCGTCCCACTGCGCCGGGGCCGGGCAGCCGCGGGCGGTGGTGACCTCACCGTCGGCGTCCTCGGTGAGGGTCTCCTGCCCCAGGCGCACGGTAGCGCGGTAGGTCTTGTCCGCGCCCACGAGGTAGGTCAGGAAGCGAGTGGCCCGGCCGATGCCGAGCACGAGCAGCCCGGTGGCCATGGGGTCCAGGGTGCCGGCGTGGCCGACCTTGC
Source organism: Actinomyces sp. MRS3W (assembly GCF_032465695.1). Taxonomy (NCBI): domain Bacteria; kingdom Bacillati; phylum Actinomycetota; class Actinomycetes; order Actinomycetales; family Actinomycetaceae; genus Actinomyces; species Actinomyces sp. MRS3W. Next base: position 4,533 of record NZ_JAWDJJ010000114.1, on the reverse strand, counting down.
GGGTGGCGGCCATGCGCCGGGTGAGGGCGACGACGTCGTGGCTGGTCATTCCCGCGGGCTTGTCCACCAGCAGCAGGCCGTCGGGGGCCGGGGCGCGTCCACGGGGGACGTCCATGCGGCGGCTGTCCGGCCGACGGCGCGCGGCGGCGGGCCTGCGTGCTGAGTCGAGGTCTCCTGCCGGGGCCGACGCGGCGTCGCTCACGCCTCATCCCCGCGGTAGGCGTCCTCGTCGTCGTACCCGTCGGAGTCGTCCTCGTCGTCTTCGTCGTCGTGGCGGTAGGGATCGGCGTCACCGGCGTAGGTGGCGCCCGCATAGGTGCGGGCGATCTGCTCATCCCGGGCGCGGGCCTGGGCGAGGGCGTCCTCAAAGGCCTGGGCCTGGGTGGGCAGTGAATCCAGCTGGAAGGTGAGCGACGGAGTCAGGCGGATGCCGAGCGCCCGGCCCACCTCGGAACGAATGAGGCCGGTGGCCGAGCGCAGGGCGGCCGCGGTGTCCTCACGCTCCTCATCGCTGCCGTAAACGGTGTAGAACACGGTCGCCTGCTGGAGGTCACCGGTGACGCGCACGTCGGTGATGGTGACGAAACCGAGCCGAGGGTCCTTGATGCGGCCCTGCAAGAGGCGGGCGACGGTCTCGTGGATGTGATCGGCGACCTTACGAACGCGGGCGGCGTCGGCCATGTGAACTCCTTAAGGCTCGAGTGCCGGCAGTGGTGGGCGACGGCTGCGAGGGCGGCGCCTGGCCGGCCGCCGCGTCTTCAGCCGACGGACGGAACATTGTGCACCAAGGACCGCCTGATCGCCAGGCAGCGGCCAAGCGCGACGGATGCCGTGCGCCGCGGGCGTCCCGCGCGCGGCTGAGGCGCACGCGCACCCGGCTGGGACTATCCTCGTCCGCACCGCTCCCCATTCGGACAGGACCGCCGCACGTGACTTCTTCCCTCCGCTCCCCCGCGCCCGAACCGATCAACGCCACCGTTCCGGCGTCCGGCGCGGTCGCGGCGACTGCCGCCGGTGACAGGTCGGGCTTGGCGATGGTGCTGGGCTGCTACCTGCTTTGGGGCCTGTTCCCCCTGTACTTCCGCCTGCTGGACGCGGCGGGCAGTGTCGAGATCATCGGTCATCGGTTGGTGTGGACGCTGGCAACTTGTCTGGTGCTGACCGCCGTGCGTCGCTCCTGGTCGGCGTTGCGTGCCGCCGTCACCACCCCTCGGATTCTCGGGGTGCTGGCCGTCAGCGGCCTGCTCGTCTCCCTGAACTGGCTCATCTACGTCTACGCCGTCAACTCCGACCGCACCGCGGATGCGGCGCTGGGATACTTCATCAACCCGCTGGTCACGGTGGTGCTGGCGGCCATCTTCCTGGGCGAGCGGCTCCGGCCGGCGCAGGTGGTGGCCGTGGGCATCGCTGTCGTCGCCATCGCGGTGCTCGTGGTGGCGCAGGGCTCGTTGCCGTGGATCTCCCTGTCCCTGGCGCTGACCTTCGGGCTGTACGGGTTGGTCAAGAAACGCCTGGGGGCGCGTGTGGATGCGCTGACCGGGCTGACGGTGGAGAGTGCCTGCATGTCCCCGCTGGCACTGGCCTATTTCGTGTGGCTGTACGCGGGCGGGCACGGGGCGTTGCAAGGCGCGCAGGCGTCGGGGTCCCTCGCCGCGCTGCTGGTGCTGGCCGGCCCGGTGACGGCGGTTCCCCTGCTGTTGTTCGCCGCGGGCACGCGTCGGGTGCCGCTATCCGTGGTGGGGCTCAGCCAGTACCTCACCCCGATCATGCAGTTCCTGCTGGCCTGGGGCGTCTTCCATGAGCAGATCTCGACGGCGCGCTGGATCTCGACGACGCTGGTGTGGGTGGCGGTGGTGGTGTTCGTCGCGGACCTGCTGCGTCAGCTAGCGCGCCGCCCCCGGCCGGGCAAGCGCGGACCGGCCGCCTGATGCCGGCAGGTTCATGTCCCTGGCTCCGAGCACCCGCAAGCTGCGCTCCCCTGAGATGCGCGACCGCACCCGGTTGGGCCGGGAGCGCATTCACCCGGAACCGTGCGGTGGCACCGGTGATGCCTTCGTGGGCTCCGACGACGGTTCATAGGTTCCGGGGTGCATCTCGTAGGCGCCGGCCACGGTTCGTCTCCTCGGATCAGTGGCCGACAGGGACGGCAGGGGCAAGCCCCGAATACGACCCTTTTGTCCCCGAACCTCCGGTATGGACGGGGGTTTCGGGCGCAAAGGGTCGTATTCGACGTCGGCGTGGAGGACTCGGGCGCGAAGGGTCGTACTCGCCCCACGCCAACCAGCATGCGCCGCGCCGACTCGCCCTCTACTACGCCACTTCACCGTCTGGTACGCCAGTTAACCGTCCGCTGAAGGCCTCCAAGCCCTTCAATAGACCCTGAAGTGGCGTAGCAGACCCCGAACAGGCGTAGCACACACAGCCCCGGCACCGCGCAGCCGCGCCACCGGCTAGACGCTGCCACCGGCAGAGAAGACGCCGGTGCCGCCACTCCCCACAAGGCAGTGGCGGCACCGGCGTTCGTGGTACAGCCGCCCGGGCAGTACGGACCCAAGCAGTCGTATGGACCGGCTCAGTCGCGCGGCTTCTCGCGCATCTCCCAGGTCTCGATGACGTCGCCCTCGGCGATGTCCCGGAAGGCGAGGTTGATACCACACTCGTAGCCCTCGCGGACCTCGGTCACGTCGTCCTTCTCCCGGCGCAGTGTCTCGACCGTGAGGTCGCCGTTCACCACGACGCCGTCGCGCACCAGGCGAGCCTTGGCGCCCCGCTTGATGATGCCCGAACGGACGATGGAACCGGCGATCGAGCCGAACTTGGAGGAGTGGAAGACCTGGCGGATCTCGGCCGTACCCAGCTCGACCTCCTCGTAGATCGGCTTGAGCATGCCCTTGAGGGCCGCCTCGACGTCCTCGATGGCGTTGTAGATGACCGTGTAGAACTTCATGTCGACGCCCTCACGGTCGGCCAGCTCGGCGACCCGCACGGCGGGGCGCACGTTGAAGCCGATAATGACGGCGGAGTCGACCGTGGCCAGGTTGACGTCGTTCTGCGTGACCGCACCCACCCCGCGGTGGATGACGCGCAGCGCGACCTCGTCGCCAACATCGATCTTGAGCAGGGAGTCCTCCAGCGCCTCGACCGCACCCGAGCTGTCGCCCTTGAGGATGAGGTTGAGGGTGTCGACCTTGCCCTCCTTGAGCACGTCGGTGAGGTTCTCCAGCGAGACCCGCTTGCGGCGCTTGGCCAGCTCGGCGGCGCGCCCGGCGGCCTCGCGCCGGTCGGCGATCTGCCGGGCGGTGCGGTCGTCGGGGGCGACGATGAAGGAGTCGCCCGCGCTGGGGACGTTGGTCAGGCCCAGCACCTGGGCGGGCCGGGCCGGGCCGGCCTCGTCCAGCGTGTTGCCGTGCTCGTCGAACATGGCGCGCACGCGCCCATACGCACTGCCGGCAACGATGGGATCACCGACGTGCAGAGTGCCGCGTTCCACCAAGACAGTGGCGACGGCGCCGCGGCCCTTGTCCAGCTTCGCCTCCACCGTGACGCCGCGGGCGTCGGTGTCGGGGTTGGCGCGCAGATCGAGGGCGGCGTCGGCGGTCAGCAGGACCGCTTCGAGCAGGCCGTCGATGTTGGTGCGCTGCTTGGCGGAGATGTCGACGAACATGGTGTCGCCGCCGTACTCCTCGGGCACCAGACCGTATTCGGTGAGCTGCCCGCGGATCTTCTCCGGGTTAGCGCCCTCCTTGTCGATCTTGTTGACGGCGACGACGATGGGCACACCGGCCGCCTGGGCGTGGTTGAGCGCCTCAACTGTCTGCGGCATGACGCCGTCGTCGGCGGCGACCACCAGGATGGCGATATCCGTCACCTCGGCACCGCGGGCACGCATGGCGGTGAAGGCCTCGTGACCGGGGGTGTCGATGAAGGTGATCGGGCGGGTCTCATCGCCCAGGTTCACGCGCACCTGGTAGGCGCCGATGGACTGGGTGATGCCGCCGGCCTCGGCGGCGACCACGTCGGTGGAGCGGATGGCGTCCAGCAGCTTGGTCTTACCGTGATCGACGTGGCCCATGACGGTGACCACCGGTGGACGCGGCAGCAGCTTGGAGTCGTCTTCGCCGGCTTCCTCGGCCTCCAGGTCGATGTCGAAGGACTCCAGCAGCTCGCGGTCCTCGTCCTCGGGGGAGACGATCTGGACGTCGTAGCCCAGCTCGGCGCCCAGCAGGGCGAAGGTGTCCTCGTCGAGAGACTGGGTGGCCGTGGCCATCTCACCGAGGTGGAACAGCACGGTGACCAGTGCCGCGGGGTTGGCGTTGATCTTCTCAGCCAGGTCGGTCAGCGTGGCGCCCTGGCGCACGCGCACCGGGGTGGAGCCGTCACCGCGAGGGACAACGACGCCGCCGATCGTCGGCGCGCTCTGCTGCTCGAACTCCTGGCGCTTGGCCCGACGCGACTTGCGTCCGCGTGGGGCACCGCCACCGCGACCGAAGGCGCCCTGCGTGGAGCCGCGACCGCCGCGGCCCCCACGGGGAC
>NZ_JAWDJJ010000113.1:0-8989 GCF_032465695.1 Actinomyces sp. MRS3W | reverse complement strand
CCTCAGCGCTGGAGGTCACCTGCCCCGGCAGCGAGGCCGCCCTGGCCCTGGTGGGCGCCGCCCGCCGCTTCGATGTGGCCGCGAAGGCCCGGGAGGTGCGCGGCGCTGACCGCGTGGTGGTCCGCGACGGCGAGGCGATCAGCGTCCTGCTGCAGAAGATGGGCGCGGTGGAGGCGAATGCCACATGGGTGGAGCGCCGCTCCCGGCGCGAGACCCGGGGCACGGCGAACCGTCTGGCCAACTTCGACGACGCCAACCTGCGCCGCTCGGTACGCGCCGCCGTCACCTCTGGCGCGCGCGTCGAACGCGCCTTCGAAATCCTCGGCGACGACGTGCCCGACCACCTGGTAGAGGCCGGCCGCCTGCGCGTACAGAACAAGCAGGCCAGCCTGGAGGAACTTGGGCGGATGGCCGATCCGCAGCTGACCAAGGATGCGGTTGCCGGGCGCATTCGCCGGCTGCTGGCCATGGCGGACAAGCGCGCCCACGAACTCGGCATTCCGGACACCGAATCCGTGCTCACCCAGGACATGCTCGACATGTGAGCGACACCGAATTGGGACGTGAGTCCCAACACGCTGTGCCAAACGGTTGGCAGACGGCATATGTGCGCGGTGGCACACCGGATTGTTCGCCCGTGGCGTGGACGATCCTCGCCCGCGGCAGGTACCTGACGCTAAACTCGACCTGCCGGATCGGACGGGGGACTCCCCACGAAGGCCGGGGCACACTATGTGTGCAAAGAGCTACGAGTACGTGCGCCCACGCGGCGCACTAGGAGGACACAAAGTGACCACCCGCGTTGGTATCAACGGCTTCGGCCGCATCGGCCGCAACTTCTACCGTGCCGCCCTCGAGCAGGGCGCCGACTTCGAGGTCGTGGCTGTCAACGACCTGACCGACATCAAGACCCTCGCCCACCTCCTCAAGTTCGACTCCATCCTGGGCCGCCTCGCCGCCGAGGTCACCTACGACGAGCAGAACATCATCGTCGATGGCAAGCCGATCCGCGTCCTCGCCGAGCGCGAGCCCGGCAACCTGCCCTGGGCGGACCTGGGTGTTGACGTCGTCGTGGAGTCCACTGGCTTCTTCACCGACGCCACCAAGGCCAAGGCGCACATCGACGCCGGCGCCAAGAAGGTCGTCATCTCCGCTCCGGCGAAGAACGAGGACGGCACCTTCGTGGTCGGCGTGAACGAGCAGGACTACGACACCACCAAGCACAACATCATCTCGAACGCCTCCTGCACCACCAACTGCCTCGCCCCCGTGGCGAAGGTGCTGGACGAGGCCTTCGGCATCGAGAACGGCCTCATGGTGACCGTTCACGCCTACACCGGTGACCAGCGTCTGCACGACGCCCCGCACAAGGACCTGCGTCGCGCTCGCGCCGCCGCCCTCAACATCGTTCCCACCTCCACCGGCGCCGCCCGCGCCGTCGCCCTCGTCCTCCCGCAGCTCAAGGGCAAGCTGGACGGCTACGCCATGCGCGTGCCGGTCCCGACCGGCTCGGTCACGGACCTCACCTTCAAGCCCGCCAAGCCGGCCACCGTTGAGGAGATCAACGCCGCCGTCAAGGCCGCCGCTGAGGGCCCGCTCAAGGGCGTCCTGGCCTACTCCGAGGAGGACCTCGTCTCCACCGACATCGTCGGCGACTCGCACTCCTCCATCTTCGACTCCAAGCTGACCAAGGTGCAGGGCGACCAGGTCAAGGTCGTTTCCTGGTACGACAACGAGTGGGGCTACTCCAACCGCCTGGTTCAGCTCACCGCTCTGGTTTGCGAGAAGCTCGCCTGAGCTCGAGCAGCCACCAACACTCACACTGTGAGCACCTGACGGACGCCCGCGCACGCCATCCACGTGCGCGGGCGTCCGCCCGTTCATCCCCATCAACACCGTCACACACATGCGAGGTTCCATGAAGACCATCGAGTCACTGGGCGACCTCAAGGACAAGCGCGTCCTGGTCCGCTCCGACTTCAACGTCCCGCTCGACGCCGACAAGAACATCACCGACGACGGCCGCATCCGCGCCGCCCTGCCGACCCTGACGACGCTGCTCAAGGCCGGCGCCAAGGTCATCGTCGTCGCCCACCTGGGCCGCCCCAAGGGCCAGGTCAACCCCGACTACTCGCTTGCCCCCGTCGCCAAGCGCTTGGCCGAGCTGACCGGCGTGAACGTCACCCTGGCCGAGGACACCGTCGGTGAGAGCGCCCGGGCCGCCGTGGCCGCTCTCGAGCCCGGCAACATCGTCCTGCTCGAGAACGTGCGCTTCAACGCTGCCGAGACGTCCAAGGACGACGCCGAGCGCGCCGCTTTCGCCGAGCAGCTGGCCGCGCTGGCCGATGTGTTCGTCTCCGACGGCTTCGGTGTCGTGCACCGCAAGCAGGCCTCCGTCTACGACGTGGCCCGCATCCTGCCGGCCGCCTCCGGACTGCTCGTGGCCAAGGAGATCGAGTCCCTCGGCAAGGCCGTCAACAACCCCGAGCGCCCCTACACCGTCGTGCTCGGCGGCTCCAAGGTCTCCGACAAGCTCGGTGTCATCGCCAACCTGCTCAGCAAGGCGGACCGCCTGCTCATCGGCGGCGGCATGGCCTACACCTTCCTGGCCGCACAGGGCTATGAGGTCGGCACCTCGCTGCTGGAGGAGGACCAGATCGACACCGTCAAGGGCTACCTGGCCACCGCCCAGGCCAACGGCGTGGAGCTGCTCCTGCCCGTCGACACCGTCGTCGCCCCCGAGTTCAAGGCGGACGCCCCCGCCAGCGTGGTCGCTGCGGACGCCATCCCCGCCGACCAGATGGGCCTGGACATCGGCCCCGAGACCCAGAAGCGCTTCGCCGAGGCGATCGCCTCCTCCAAGACCGTGGTGTGGAACGGCCCCATGGGCGTGTTCGAGTTCCCGGCCTTCGCCGCCGGCACCAAGGCGGTGGCCCAGGCCATTTCCGACTCCGACGCCTTCTCCGTCATTGGTGGCGGCGACTCCGCCGCGGCCGTGCGTACGCTCGGCTTCGACGAGTCGACCTTCTCCCACATCTCCACCGGTGGTGGTGCCTCCCTCGAGCTGCTCGAGGGCAAGACGCTGCCCGGTATCGCCGTACTCGACGACTGACACTCACCTAAGGAAGACATCATGAACAACCGCACCCCGCTCATGGCGGGCAACTGGAAGATGAACCTGGACCACCTCGAGGCCAACCACCTCGTCCAGGGCCTGGCCATGGCCCTGAGCGACGCCGGCCACGACTACTCCAAGTGTGAGGTCCTCGTCATTCCGCCCTTCACGGACATCCGCAGCGTGCAGACCGTGGTCGAGGCCGACAACCTTGACATCAAGTACGGCGCCCAGGACGTGTCCATCCACGACAACGGCGCCTACACCGGTGAGATCTCCACCGACATGCTCACCAAGCTCGGCTGCAGCTACGTGGTCATGGGACACTCCGAGCGTCGCGAATACCACGGCGAGTCCGACGAGCTCGTGGGCGCGAAGGCCCGCAAGGTGCTCGACGCCGGCATGACCCCGATCCTGTGCTGTGGCGAGGCCCTGGAGATCCGCAAGGCCGGCACCCACGTGGACTTCGTCCTCGGACAGATCCGAGCCGCCCTGGCCGGCTGGAGCGCCGAGGACGTCGCGAAGATCGTCATCGCGTACGAGCCCATCTGGGCGATCGGCACCGGCGAGACCGCCACCGCGGAAGACGCTCAGGAGGTGTGCGGCGCCATCCGTGCGGCACTGCGCGAGGACTTCGGCGACGCCACCGCCGATTCCACCCGCATCCTGTACGGCGGCTCCGCCAAGCCGGCCAACATCAAGGAGCTCATGGCTCAGGCCGACATCGACGGCGCCCTGGTCGGGGGTGCCTCGCTCAAGGCCGACTCCTTCGCTGAGATGGCCCGCTTCTACGCCTGATCCAGCGCTGAATCCGCCAGGCATGCGCCCGGTCCCTTCGTGGGGCCGGGCGCATGCCCGTTTGCGCAGGACTATCGGGTAGAGTCGCCGTAGACGAGTTAGAAGCCGGTCCGCCGGCTGGGACGACGAAGGGAACGCAGCGTGGGCGTACTCACAATCATCTTGCAGGTGCTGCTGGTGCTGGCGAGCTTCTTCCTCATCATGACGATCCTCATGCACAAGGGCCGGGGCGGGGGCCTGTCGGATATGTTCGGTGGCGGCATTTCCTCCTCGGCGGGCTCCTCCGGTGTTGCCGAACGCAACCTCAACCGGATCACCGTCGGCGTCGCGGTGCTGTGGACGGCCACCATCATTGGTCTTGGACTCCTCGCCAAGTTCGCCTGACGCAGCACCGGACGGATACACCACGAACTTGGCTAACGCCGCACCCGCCGACCCGCGTGGGGACGCATTCGTACGGGCCCAGACCGGCTACCTCGCCCACCTGCGGGTTGAGCGCGGGCTGAGCCCCAACACACTCGCCGCCTACGCGCGGGACCTCGACCGCTACACGGCGTTCCTGCGCGCCCGCGGCCTGCACACCCCGAGCGCCGTGGGGGAGGCTGACGTGACCGCCTTCCTGGAGGCGCTGCGCACCGGCGCCGACGGTGGCAGGCCACTGGCGGCGTCGTCGGCCTCCCGCACCGTCACCGCCGTGCGCGGCTGGCACAAGTTCCTACACGCCGAGGGCCTCACCGACGCCGACCCCTCCGCAGCGGTGCGCCCACCGCAGGTGGGCAGACGCCTGCCCAAGGCCCTCACTGTGGACGAGGTCCGTCGGCTGCTGGAGGCCGCCTCGGTTGACGATTCACCGATCTGCCTGCGCGACCGCGCCCTGCTGGAGCTGCTGTACGCCACCGGCGCCCGCATCTCCGAGGCGGTGGGGCTGGCCATTGACGATCTCGACGCCGAATCCGGCTGCCTGCGGCTGTTCGGCAAGGGCCGCAAGGAACGGATCGTACCGATGGGCCAGTACGCCTGGGAGGCGCTGGACGCCTATCTGGTGCGGGGCCGCCCCGTACTGGCCGCGAAGGGCCGGGGCGTGCCGCACGTCTTCCTCAACACGCTGGGGCGGCCACTGTCGCGCCAGTCCGCCTGGGCGGTGCTGCAACAAGCGGGGCAACGTGCCGGACTGACCGGATCCGGCGCCGCGGACGCAGGCGAGGACGGCCGTCACATCTCCCCGCACACACTGCGGCATTCCTTCGCCACCCACCTGCTTGCCGGGGGAGCGGACGTGCGCGTCGTCCAGGAAATGCTCGGGCACGCCTCGGTCACCACTACGCAGATCTACACCAAGGTCACCGTCGACCACCTGCGCGAGGTCTACGCCACCAGCCACCCGCGGGCCCGCGGCTGACCGCTGCAGGGCCCGTCGCCGCGCCGTATCGCGTCAGTTCGGTTAGGCTGCCGGTGTGAGTGATGCGAAGCAGCCCGGACTGATCGACCCGCCTGACACCTCCATCGCGGAGAAGGAGGAACGGGTCTGCCCCGTTCCCGCGCCACTCGACTCGCACGGCCCCGCCCGGGTCATCGCCATGTGCAACCAGAAGGGCGGCGTCGGTAAGACGACCACAACCATCAATCTCGGTGCCGCGCTGGCCGAGTACGGGCGCCGCGTGCTCATTGTCGACTTCGACCCCCAGGGCGCGGCGAGCGCGGGTCTGGGCGTCAACGCGCATGAACTCGATCAGACCATCTACGACATGCTGGTAGCTGCCCGCCCGGACGTGCGTCCCATCATCCATTCCACCTCCGTGGAGGGCCTGGACCTCATCCCCGCCAACATCGACCTGTCCGCCGCCGAAGTGCAGCTGGTCGGCGAGGTAGCCCGCGAGCAGGCCCTGGCCCGCGTATTGCGCCCCGTCCTGGACGACTACGACGCCATCCTCGTGGACTGCCAGCCCTCGCTCGGACTGCTGACCGTCAATGCACTGACCGCCTCGCACGGCGTCATCATCCCGTTGGAGACCGAGTTCTTCGCCCTGCGCGGCGTCGCCCTCCTGGTGGAGACCGTGGACCGGGTGCGAGACCGCATTAATCCGCGCCTGCAGATCGACGGCATTCTCGCCACCATGGTGGACCCGCGCACCCTCCACTCCCGGGAGGTGCTCGAGCGCCTGACCGAGGCCTTCGGCGACAAACTCTTCGACACCCGGATCCGCCGCACCGTCAAATTCCCGGACGCCTCCGTCGCCAGCGAACCCATCACCAGCTACGCCCCCGGTCACCCGGGGGCCGAGGCCTACCGGCGCCTGGCCCGGGAGGTCATCGCCCGCGGCAATGTCGCCTGAAGCCCCGGCCGCCTTGCAGGCGCGGCTGGACGACCCGCCTGCGGATACCGGTTCCGCACCACAGGTGCCCGGCTTCAACGTGGCCCTGCCCCAGTTCGAGGGGCCCTTCGACCTGCTACTCACCCTCATCGCCCGCAAACGGCTCGATATCACCGAACTCGCCCTCGCTGAAGTGACCGACGAGTTCATCGCCTACATGCGCTCCGACTGGGACCTGGGACGCGCCAGCGAATTCCTCGTCGTCGCCTCCACCCTGCTGGCCCTCAAGGCGCACCGGCTCCTCCCGCACGACCCGGAGGATGCGGACGAGGACATGGAGCTGCTCGAGGCACGCGACCTGCTGTTCGCCCGCCTACTGCAATACCGCGCCTACAAGGAGGCGGCAGCCGCCTTCAAAACCCGCGCCGAGGTCGCCTCCCGCACACACCCCCGCGCCGTCGCCCTGCCCGCCGAGCTGGCGGCACTGCTGCCCCGGCTGGTGGCCACCATCGACGCGGAAGACCTGGCCCGCATCGCCGCAGACGTCTTCACCCGCCCCCAGGATCCCGGCGTACAGACCGTTCACCTGCATGAGCGGGTTCCCGTGGCGCAGCAGCTGCGCCTGCTGGCGCGGCGGCTGCAAGCGCACGGGACACTGACCTTCACCGAGCTCACCGCCGACGCCGGCCGTACCGCCGTCGTCGTCGCACGCTTCCTCGCCCTGCTCATCCTGCACCGGCAAGGGGACGTCGATCTCACCCAAGACGCCCCCATGGAGGAGATCACCGTCGCCTGGCGCGGCGCGGACGCAGCAAGCCTGGAGACGGCCACGCTCCTGTCACCGGAACTGGAGGAGGAGTTCGCATGAGCGGTTCAGACCCATCCGCGCAGCTGCCGGTGCCGGTGCCGCCGGACCAGCTGCGGGCGGCGGTGGAGGCCGTACTCGTCGTCGCCGACGAACCGGTGACGGCCGCCGCCCTGGCCGAGGCCCTCGGTCTGGACGAGGTCGATGTGGAGGCGCTGCTCATCGCGCTGGCCGCCGAGTACGAGGAGGGACGCGGCTTCGTGCTGCGGCGCGCGGCCGGCGGATGGCGCTTGGCGTCCGCACCACAGTTCAGCGCCTTGGTGGAACGCTTCGTCATCGGCGGCGCCACCGCGCGCCTGTCTCAGGCGGCCCTGGAGACCCTCGCGGTCATCGCCTACCGCCAGCCGGTCACACGCGGCCGCGTGGCGGCCATCCGCGGCGTCAACGTCGACGGCGTCGTACGCACCCTGCACGCCCGCGGGCTCATCGAAGAGGCCGGCACCGAGCCCAGCGGCGCGATTCTGTACCGCACCACGGGCGAGTTCCTGGAATACCTGGGGCTGGACTCGCTTGACGACTTACCGCCCCTGGCCCCCTACCTGCCCGACGCCTCCGCCCTGGGAGACATAGAAGACGAGATCACCGGGAGAATGCATCCGTGAGCACCAGCCGACACCACGCCGACCATGCGGGCCCAGACCATGACCGCACCGCGTCCACCCTCGACTTCGGCGCCGAGGAGTTCTACGACGCCGACGACCTTGAAGAACTGCCCGACGCTGTTGCCGGCGCGCCCGACGCCCCGGATGCCGCCGCGGGCGCAGCGGACCCCTACACGGTCGGGGGAGAGCGGCTGCAGAAGGTGCTCGCCCACGCCGGCGTTGCCTCGCGCCGCGTATGCGAGGAACTCATTGCGGCCGGTCGCGTGAGTGTGGACGGGGTGCGGGTCACCGAGCCGGGCGTGCGCGTCAATCCGGCCACGCAGGAGATCCGGGTGGACGGCTCCCGGGTACTGACCGACCCGGACATCCTCACCATCATGCTGCATAAGCCCGCCGGCGTAGTCACCACCATGGACGACCCCGAGGGCCGCCCCACCGTCGCCGAGTTCGCCGAACGCTACCTGGCCGAGCACGCCGACGAGCTGGGCGGGGCGGCCAAGACTGCCGCCCTCCGGCTGGTGCATGTTGGCCGCCTGGACGCCGAGACCGAGGGGCTGCTGCTGCTGTCCAACGATGGCGAGCTCACCCACCGGCTCACCCACCCCAGCTACGAGGTGGCCAAGACCTATGTGGCCATTGTGGAAGGCCACGTGGCCCCCTGGGTACCGCGCAAACTCAAACGGGGCATCGAATTGGAGGACGGGCCGATCGCCGCCGACCGAGTGGTGGTCAAGGACTCCGGTCCGACCGGCTCGATCGTGGAGATCACCCTCCACTCCGGTCGCAATCGGATCGTGCGCCGCATGCTGGACGCGGTCGGCCACCCCGTCATCCGGCTCTCGCGCACCCGGCTCGGGCCACTGACACTCGGCGGGCTGCGCCCCGGCGCCATGCGGGCACTCACTGGCGAGGAGATCAACGCCCTGCAGCGGGAGGTGGGCTTATGAGCGCCATCGGAAACCCATCGGCGGCGCTGTCCACCGCGGGCCCCGTGCTCGTGGTGGGCACCGGCCTGCTGGGCACCTCCCTGGCCCTGGCCCTCAGCGCCGCGGGCGTCGAAGTACAGCTCGCCGACACCTCACCCACTTCCCTGGCCCTGGCCCGCGATATGGGGGCCGGGCGCGTGCGTGATGAGCACTGCGCCGAACCCCAGATCATTGTGGTGGCCACCCCGCCGGACGTGGCCGCGAGCGTGGTGCTGCGAGAGCTGGCCGCCCACCCCGAGGCGGTGGTCACGGACGTGGCCAGCGTTAAGCAGCGCATCGGTGCCGAAGTGCGCGCACGCGGAGGCCAGGAT
>NZ_JAWDJJ010000112.1:0-14755 GCF_032465695.1 Actinomyces sp. MRS3W | reverse complement strand
CGGCGTCTCTTTCGCGGTGCGCACACGCACCAGCCGCAACCGCGCGCCGAGCTCGGCGGGTGCGGCCCCGGACATGATGAAGTCCGTCGCCCCCCAGTCGGGCTGGACGACGGCGGCGCCGCCCTCCTGGAGCACCAGGATGATCGGCGGGCAGTCCATGGGCCCGGCCAGCAGCTGGCACAGGGCGCGGGCGCGCATGAGATCCCCGCGGGCATCAACCATGACCACGTCGGCATCGTCGACGGCGCTGTAGGAGGCGGGCACCGGCGGCAGGCAGTCCACCTGGCAGTCGAGGAAGGACATGGCGGGGACGACGACGGTGGCGTCGTCCTCACGGGTCAGCATGATGACGCGCACTCAGGTCGCCTCCCTCCGGCCCCTGCGGGGGCTCGGGTCATCAGTGAACCACATTTGCGTCTGCGCGCGGATGACACGACCGAATCGCGTCGCGCGACTACATACGCCGTCGGCAGGTGTGGGACGATGCGACCGTGAACACCCAGGATGCGCCCGGCACGGCGGACCCCGACAGTTTCGGGACGCGCCGCGGCGGTAATCTCCCCATTGAGGTGGGGCTGGTCGACCCCGCCTGGACCCGGTTGGCCGTGGCCGGCATCGTTCCCGTGCTGCTGGCCGTCTCCGCGGCTCTGCCCGCCTGGGTGCGGCTGGTCGTCGTCGTCCTGCTGGTGCCGCTGACGGCCCAGGGTTGGCCGGCGCTGCTGCGCGCTCGGCACGACCCGGGCGCCACCGCCGTCCTCGCCCTGACCGGGCTGAGCGCCGCGGTCCTGGTGGCCATCACCAACGACTTCGGTATGGCCGGGGTGGTCATGGCCTTCAGTGTGCTGGCGGCCTTCGTGGCGCAGATGACCAGACGGGACGGCCGCAAGCACCTGGTGGAGGACCTGTCGGCAACCGTCACCGGGAACCTGGTCATGATCTCCGGCGCCGGCTGGTGTGCCCTGCGCACCGGAATTGCCGACCCCGCCGTCATTGTGCCGTGCACACTGGCCCTGTTCACCGGAGCCCTGCTGACCACCCTCAATGTGCGCGCGACCGTACTCGAAGTGCTCACCATGACGCTCCCGGCACTCGTGGCGGGCGCCGCGGGCGGGGCGCTGGCCTCGGTTGGCTTCTTCGGGGCGAGCCATGTGGGGCTGGAGCCTTCGCTGCAGTCGGCGGCCGCCTGCCTCGTGGCGGGTTTCGTGGCGGGCGTGCTCATGGCCGTGGCCAACCGAGTGCTGTGGACCCACCGCTGGGTGCCCGGCGGGCGGGCCGCCGTGGCCAGTGCGATCGTGCCGATTCTGGCGTTGGGCGCGCCGGTGTACGCCATTGCGCGGGTCATGGGCAGTTTCATTGCCGGCTGACGCTGGGGCCGTGGCGCCCGCCCGCTCCCGGCCGTACCCTGCACCTATGGCGTTCACGATTCCCGACGACCTCGCCCCCGAGCTCTACCCGCTGGCCTGGCTGGTGGGCACCTGGCGCGGCTACGGCATCCTCACCTACGGGGAGGCCGTGCCCGAGCAGGCCGTCTACCAGGAGATGACCTTCGACCACGACGGCGGTCCCTACCTGCGCCAGACCAGCACTATCTGGACGGTGGACGCCACCCGCAGTGAGAACCTCGACTTCGAGATGCCCGGCCTGGAGGGTGCCTCCCGCCTGGCTCCCGCCCAGATCTGGTCCACCGAGACGACCTTCTGGCGGCCCACCGGCCAGGAAGCTCCCGACGGCGAGGAGGCCGGCGGCGGTCCCGCCTCGAAGACCCCTATCACCTCTCTGGAATTGGTCTCCACCGACCCCGCCGGGCACGTCGGCGTGTGGGAGGGCTGGATCCAGGGGCCGCGCGCCCAGGTCGGCACCCAGGCCGTCGGCCGTACCCGCACCGCCGCCGACGTCACCGAGATGAGCCGCATGTTCGGGCTGGTCGGCGGCGAACTCATGTGGACTCAGGACATGGCCGCCTTCGGTGAGCAGGAACTGAAGTCCTACGCCTCCGGGCGCCTGGGCCGGGTCGAGGACGGCACCCAGGCCGACCCCGGGGCCGCCCTGCGCGAGGCCATTGCCGCCGATGAGGCCGCCCGCGGCGCAGGCGCAGCCGCTACGTCCGCGCGGGGCGCCACGCTCTGATGCGGCGCAGTCCCCTTCTCGCGCGCGCCGACGCCGTCCCCAACCCCGACGACGACGTCGACGCCTCCGTCCCGGCCCGTTATGGCGCTCCCTTACGCGAGCAGAATGCGCTGGCCGCCGGGCGCGCTGCCAGTGCCCTGGCCCGCGACGTCGTCGCCGTCACCGGGCCCGACCGCCTGAGCTGGCTGAACTCCCTGTCCAGTCAGGAAATGGCGCGTCTGGTCCCCGGCGACGGCGGCGTCGAGGCACTGCTGCTCGACGCCCAGGGACACATCACCCACGCGCTGGCTTGCGTGGACGACGGCGAGACCCTGCTACTCGTCACCGAAGCCGGGCGCGGTCAGGCGCTGGCGCAGTTCCTGGATTCCATGCGCTTCATGCTGCGCGTAGAGGTCTCCTTCCGCGAGGACGTGGCCGTGCTGGCGGCCCTAGGGGAGGGCGGGTCCGCCCTGGAGGCGGCCGCCCGGGCCGCAGACGCCTATGTCGCCACCTGGCGCGACCCGTGGCCCGGGGTCGTCGAGGGCGGCACCAGCTACGACGTGGGTCTGGATCGGCCCCACCCCGGTGCGGGCTACCGGGCCACCTGGGTGCTCGTGGGCGCCGATGCTGCCGGGCAGGTCGCCCAGGCCTTCCTCGCCGGCGGTGGTGAGGAAGCAGCGGGCACAGACGGCGCGCGCGGCACCGCTGGCGCCGCGCCGGGCATGCCCGGGCGCAGCCTCGCGGGTTCTGTGGCCTGGGAGGCGCTGCGGGTGGAGGCGGGCCGGCCCCGATGGGCTCGGGAGGTGGACGCCCGCACGATCCCGCATGAACTGGACTGGCTGCGCACCGCCGTGCACCTGAGCAAGGGTTGCTATCCGGGGCAGGAGACTGTGGCTCGCACCCTCAACCTGGGGCGGCCGCCACGCCGCCTGACTGTTTTGCAGCTCGACGGCTTCACCGGGCAGATGCCGCTGCCGGGTGCAACGGTGCGATGGGGCGAGCGCGCCGTCGGGGCGGTCACCTCGGTGGTCCGCCACGTGGATTACGGACCCATGGCACTGGCGCTGCTGCGCCGGGGCGTGCCCGCGGATGCGCCGCTCACCGTGGACATCACCGCCGAGCCCGATCCGCGCGACGCGGCCGAGCCTGACGAGGAGCCGGAGGTTGTTGCCCGTGTGGATGCCGCGCAGGAGCCGCTGGTCTCGCCCGAGGGCCGGGCGCAGGCCAGTCCCGCCGAACGCCCCGGCGCCGGGCTGGCCCGCAGAGAGACACGTGGCCAGGCAGCCGGCCGCGACCTGCTCCGCTGACCACCCCTCACCGAAACCGGCACTAATAACATGCCGAAACCGGCACTAATGACGTGTCGAGACCGGTCGATACGGTCACCGGTCTGTCGGCGGCGGTGCCGTGTCAGACGACGTCGCGGCGTAGTCCGGCGCGCAGTCGGGTGATGGCGTGCCGGGTGGCTACCAGCCCCACTGCTGACCAGACGAGTGCGACCAACAGATCGTGCACAAGCATCGGCGCGATGTCTCCGGTAGCTGCGTCGAGCGCCGTGACCGTACCGCTAACAGGCGCAAACCCGGCCAGTATCCGTAACCAGCCGGGGCAGACGGACAGCGGAACAATTACGCCGGTCAACAAAGGCAGGAAAGTCGACACGATGGTTGCGCCCAGGTAAGGATCCGGCAGATCGACGCCGATGCCCGCCGCGCTCACGCCCAGGAGCAGCCCGCATACGACGGCGATCGGCGCGAACGCAATGACGCGCAGCAGCATCGCGGAATCGTGGCCGGGGGAGAGGAGGAAGACTGCGCCGATAGCGGCCGCCCCGGTCAGCACGGCCAGCAGCGCGGGTACGACTGCCACCGCCAGCCAGTAGGCCGGATCGATGCGACGACGCATGTGCACCTCCTGGAAGACGCCCAGGTTGCGGTCGGTGGCGACGGTGCCGACGACTCCAGCGCATACAGAACTCGCCAGGGCCACGAGCGCGGCGGCGTAACCCGTGCGCACCAGGTCGGGAGCGGACAGGTCAGCGCCCAGCAGCACGTCGTAGGCGATGTTGAGCAGCGGTAGCAATAGCAGCGTCACCACGGCCGTGCCCACGGTGGCGAAGGCTGTTGACGACGCCCATGTGACGCGCACGCCCGAGGTCATTCGCCGGACGAACCCACCCATCAGATCATCTCCAGGGTGCCGGCGCGCGTAGCCAGCCGCAGCGCCCGGCGTCCCAGGACGGTAGCCAGACACAGCCAGACGGCCACACACACCAACCAGCCGACCGCATCGACGGCGCTGACAGCGCGCCCGAGCAGCAGGTCGAACGGTACGGACAGGGGGAGGAAACGGCTGATCGTAGCCAGCCAGGACGGCGGCGACGTGGAGGTGAACAGGATGCCCGAGGCGATGAACACCGGCACCAGCAACAGCTCCTCGTATGCGATCGCGTTGGGAGTGAGCACGAACAGTGCGGCGATCACAAAGGTCAACGTCAGACAGCCGGCAAGCAGCAGGACGGCGGCCAGTACCATGCGCCCTGCTCCGCTCCAGCCGGGGACGGTGAAGTCCACCGACCCGGACGCTACCGCCCACGTGCACCACGCTACGGGTAGCGCCGCCAGCCCGAAGCAGGCGGCGGCTGAGACGACTGCTGCAAGGGAACGCAGAGAACCGATCGGCGCCATGACCAGGTGTGCCAGAGTCCGCTTGTGTCGCTCGAAGCCGATAATGCCGGCGGCGCAAGTGGCCGTGGTCCACATGCCGATCACGCCGCCACGTACCCACCCCTGGGTAGGAGTAATCCCGCCCCAAGCGCGGGCTGCCAGGAACTGCACCAGCGTGGTGACGATTGTCGTGAAGACCATGAGCTGGAGGAAGTAGGGGACGGACACGAACTGGCGGACGTGGAAGGCAGTCATGCGCAGTTGCCGGATCATCGTGCGAGCCTGTCGGCCAGGGCCAGATAGGCCTCTTCGAGTGAGGCCGGGCGAGTGACCAGATCCGTGGGCGTCGGCGTCCCGATGTCGTCCAAAGCCGTGATCAGCGCAGCGTTAAGGGCTTCCCGGTCCGCGGCGGAATCGCCAACAGACCAATAGACGGTAACCGTCCACCGGCTAGAGACGGGACGCTGAACCACGACGGCGCTGTCGCTCAGCCGCTCTTGCAGCCGGGCGGCGGCATCCGCGTGACGGGCGGGCAGGGTGAAGCTGCTGGTCATGCTGATACCGGCGTGGGCGGCGACGTCGCGCACGCTGCCGCGCGTGACAATTCGGCCGGCCCCGATCACGCTGATGAGGTCAGCGAGCTCCTCAACCTCCGGCATGGAGTGGGAGGTCAACAGCACGCCGGTGCCGGCGGCGGCCAGTTCCCGGATCAGGTCGCGCACCTGCAGGGCGACGTCCGGATCCAGGCCGGTGGTCGGCTCGTCCAGCAGTAGCAACGGGGGAGAGCCGAGCAGGGCGCGTGCCAGGTGCAGGCGCTGCAGCATGCCGCGGGAGAACGCCCCTGCCTTCCGGATGGCGACCTCGGCCAGACCCATGCGCTCGAGCGCCGTATCCACGGCCTGCTTACGGCGACGCCGGTCCAACCCCTGCAGATCGGCGAAGAACAGCAGGTTGTCCCGGGCGGTGGCGCGCGGATAGAAGCCGAGTTCTCCGCCGAGCACCAGTCCGAGGCGTGCGCGCGCTGCCTCAGGGCGACGGACGGCGTCCACGCCGTCGATCTGGATCTCACCGGCGGTGGGTGTGAGCAACGTGGCGCACATACGCACGGTGGTTGTCTTGCCTGCGCCGTTGGGGCCCAGCAGCGCGTGTATCTCGCCGGGCTCGACGCTTAAGGACAGGTCGTCGACGGCAACGAATTTCTCTTTACCGAAGACGCGCCGCAGTCGGAATGCCTTCAGGACTTGAGTGCTATCAGACAATGTTGTTGAGTCCTTTGATTCCGATCCCGGCGCTCGTCATGTTTTCGCTCAGCACGCGACCAGAACCGTGCAGTTCCAGGTCGTCATCATGATTCCAAACGTGGTGGGGGGCAACAGTATCTACGGCCTTGGTGATCGTGCAACCAATACATGTGATGGTCGACGAAGGATGGGCTGCCGGATGTTGGCGCTATGGGTTGATGGGTGATGCAGATGGGATGTGGGCGCGGCGCTTTCGGCTCCTCCAACATGCTTGACAAGCCATCCGGCGTTGACGACTCCGGCGCGGATATCCTCACGCCGACGGGACTGCACGCCTGCCGCCTCACGGTGCGCGAGCGGTATGTGCCGCACACGCTCGCCGCCCGCCGAATGCTGCGAACCATCCGTCCCGTCGCACGGCTCATGACTCACGACATGTTCCACGGCCTGCACCGCCGCACCCACGGCTGACTCGGCGATGGGTCGGCCCTGCATGGCCGCCTGCGCATGCGGATGATCTGGTGCTCGATGCGGTCGGCGAAGCGTGAGCGTCTGGCCCGCCAGCGTGTATGTGTGATGACCTGGTGCGGGTCTGACAAGGCACCAACCCTACCGTCTACGTGACGCGCATCATAGAATCGCTACGCGGACGTATACGCGCCCTGAGGAGGAGCCATGAAGATTCTGCACTCGCAGTTCACCGCCAAGCCCGGATTCGAGGATGAGGTCGCCCAGATGATCTGCGACTTCGCCGAGCAGGTCCGCAGCGAGCCCGGAAACCGCGTCTTCGACGTTTACCGTCACAGTGACGACCCCGCGAAGTTCTTCGTCATGGAGGCCTACGTGGACGAGGACGCCTTCCAGACCCACCTGGGTATGCCCTACGGCGGCCCCTTCAACGCTCGTTTGGAGGAGCGCATTGAAGAGCCGCACTCGGTGTTGACCTTCCTGGACCAGATCGGCTGACGGCATCCGCGGCAACGGCCATTCTGCAGTTGACGGGCGGCAAGGGGCGACGGCGATGCGGTGAGTCCTCGCCTCCGGCGCGGTGGTCGCCGCATCGCGCCGAAGACGCGCCGCATTTCATCGAGCATGGGAAGCGGGCCGGGCAACGGATGCCCGGCCCGCGCAGTCGGGTCAGACGTTGGGGCCGGCGGCGCCCTCGCTAATCCGCTCGGTGAGAATACGGGCGAAGGTCGAAGCCGAGGCATCCCCCGTATCCAGGTAGTTCTTGACAGCTTTGAAGAAGCCGTCCTGCATCGCCGGGGAGATCACCTCGCCGTAGGAGATGGCGTTGAGAACCGTCTGACTGCGCAGATCCTCGGCTGCCTGTTGCTGGTAGGAGGTGAGTGTGGAAACGTCGGCGTCATTGCGTACCGGCACGCAGCCCTTGACCTCGCAGACGGCGGTCTGCACCTGCGGGTCCAGAACCGTGGTGAGGAAGGCGTCGGCGTCCTCGCTGCTGGCCGAAGAGGAGGAGCGGACGAACGCGTCCACCACGATGAGGAAGGTGCCCTCGGTCCCCGGGAAGACCACGGAGGAGACCGGGGAATCTCCGGTGGTGGATCCGGCGAGGGCCTCGGACTCGGTCAGGGCACCGTCATTCATCTGGTAGAAGCCGCACTCTCCGTCCGCCAGCCGCCCGGCCGCCTCATCCCAGGTACGGTCGGCGTCGTCGGAATCGGTGTGATCCATGAGCCGGCCGAAGACCTCGAGGGCCTCGGCCACCTGCTCACCGGACCAGTCGAAGCGATCGGCCTCGATCTGGGTCCAGCCCTCCTCGCCCACGGTGGCCAGCAGCACGGATTCGAACAGCCCCGCCGTGGTGATGGAGTCGGCCCCACCGATGCACAGGGGTGTGGTCCCCTGGTCCTGCAGGGTGTCCAGGTCGGTGAGCAGGCCATCGAGCGTGTAACCCGTCCCCGGCTCGTCAATGCCTGCCTCCTCCAGCACCTCGCGGTTGAACATGAGGATGTTCGCCCGGTGCGCGGACAGTGGGGCCGCGTACTGCGTGGAGCCGACCGTGACGGAGTCCAGGACCTCCTCGGGGAGCTGGGCGGTGACCTCGTCGGTGAACAGGGAGGACACGTCGGCGACACTGCCGGACTCTTGCCACGCCGTGATGTTCCCGGCGGTCAGCGACTGCCACACGTCGGGGGCGTCGCCGCGGGCGAGGCGGGAGGCCAGAGTTACGTGGGCTTGGGAGCCGGCGCCGCCGACGACGGCCAACTGGTCTACGGACACTTCGGGGTCGCGATCCTGGTAGGCGTCGACGAGCGTATCCAGGGCGACGGACTCCGACGCCGAGGTCCACCAGGACAGCACCTCAATGGAGTCGGATTGGGTGGCGGTTCCCCCGCAGGCGGTGAGAGCGAGGGCGGTGCTGGTCGCCGCGATGAGGGCGGCGGCGCGTTTTCTCAGGGAAGTCATGACTGGGCCTTCCTCTCTGAGGTTGTATCTGCGGTCGTAGTGGAGGGCACAGCGGAACTTCGCTGGATGGGGGCGCGCAGGTCATAGATCGCGTAGGCGGTCACCATGGCGAAGCACACCGCCGGCACAATGAACGAGGTCGCTGCGCTGGTGGCGTCCATGACCCGCCCCTGGACCATCGGCATGATGGCCCCGCCGACGATCGCCATGACCAGGCCCGCGGCGCCGAACTTGGTGGCGTCCCCGAGCCCGGACAGGGCCACACCGTAGATCGTGGGGAACATCAGCGACAGGCAGAAGGACGCCGAGATAATGGCGATGACGCCGGTGATGTCGGGGCGCAGCGAGGCGTAGACGCACAGGCCCACGGCCACGGCCCCGAGGACGGCCATCACTTTGGTGGCGCGGATGCGGGCGATGACAGCGGTCATGAGGAAGCGGGCGATGAGGAAGACGATGAGGCTGATCTGCAGCATCTGTGAGCCCAGCTGCAGGGAGCCGTTCAGCGCCTGCTGGGTGTACTGGATGATGTAGGTCCAGCAGCACACCTGGGCGGCCACGTCGAAGAACTGTGCGATCACTCCGTAGCGATACCGTTTCGAGCGCCACAGGGTGGCCAGTGGGCTGGCGGGCCTGGCATCGTCGTCGGCCCCGGGCGGGGTGGGCGGGGCTTTCTGGACGAAGATGATGACCAGAATGATGGCCAGCAGGATGCCGAGCCCGATGTAGGGTCCGGTGACGGCGCGCAGCTGCTCGGCGCGGATCGCGCGTTCGGTCTCCGGGCTGACGTCGGCCAGGTTCACCGGGGTGTCGAGCTTGGGAAGGATGAGCGTGGAGGCGATGAGCACGCCGATGTTGGTGCCCAGCGGGTTGAAGGCCTGAGCGAGGTTGAGCCGTCGGGTGGAGGTCTCCTCTGGGCCGAGGGAGATGACGTAGGGGCTGGCGGAGGTCTCCAGCAGTGAGCAGCCGGCGGCGATGGCGAACAGGGCGGCCAGGAAGGCGCCGTAGGTCATCACCTGGGAGGCGGGCCAAAAGCCGAAGGCGCCCAGGGAGGCGAGCGCCAGGCCGGAGACCATGCCCGCCTTGTAGCCCCAGCGGGAATTGATGAGGGCGGCGGGGATCGCCAGCAGGAAGTACGCGCCGTAGTAGGCCATCTGCACCAGCGACGCCTGGAAGGAGGACATGTCGAAGATGCGCTTGAAACCGGAGACCATCGGGGTGGTCAGATCCGCAGCAATGCCCCAGGCGGTGAAGCAGCCGATGACCGCCACCAGGAGCATGGCGGCGCCCGGGTACAGGATTCTGGGGGAAGTGGGGGATTCTGGCTGGTTGTTCGTTTCGGCCAGGGCCGTCATGGGAGCTCCCGGATCGGCGGTGATGCGGTTGGCGTTGAGGATGAGATGAATGCGGCGGATGGATGCGGGACTGGGGCGATCGCCGACTATGTGAGCTAAACCATATCATGCTCATGCGGTGGGAGCGCAGGTACGGAATGTTGTTCTTGAGGTGCCCTGCGCGGTTGTTCTACGAGCGATAGCGGCGTCGGTGGCATGTATTGTTCTTCCCCGCCGCGGTGGTCTTCGCCCACGGGGGAGGACCTCGCGGCCGGACGCGGCCGCGGATAGAGTAGAAGCGTGGATATTCTGGTTGTCATCGCCCACTACCTCGCGATCACCGTCAGCTGGATCTGGCGGCTCGCACAGCTCGCCGCCGTGGGGCTGGGCGTCTGGGCGCTCATTGACACCCTCACCCACGATTCCTCGCACTTCATCGCCGCGGGCAAGCGCACCAAGGGCTTCTGGATCGGCGTCAACGCCGCCGGCATCGCCGTCGTGCTGTTCATGGGCGCCGCCTCCATGCTGGGGCTGCTGGGCGTGGTCGCCAACGCCGTTTACCTCGCCGACGTCCGCCCCGCCCTGCGGTACTACTCGCCCGTGCGAGTGCGCTCCACCATTCGTTTCCCGGGGCGTGGCAAGGACCAGGGCGGTCGTGGCCCGCGCGACTGGAGTCCCGGCCGCTGATGCGCGCCGTCCTGCAGCGGGTGCACCGCGCGGCCGTGCGGGCCGACGGCCAGGTGGTCGGCGCCATTGACCGCCCCGGATTGCTGGCACTGGTCGGCGTCACCCACGACGACGGCGCCGCGCAGGTCGCGACCATCGCCCGCAAGATCGCCGAGCTGCGGCTCTTCGACGGCCCCGGCGACGACGGCGGCGGGCCGGGCCGGGAGGTCTCGGTAACCGATCTGGGAGCACCGGTGCTGGTGGTATCCCAGTTCACCCTGTATGCCGATGTGCGCAAGGGGCGGCGGCCGTCGTGGAACGGCGCCGCGCCGGGCGAGGTCGCCGAACCGCTGGTGGGAGCCGTGGTGGACGAGTTGCGCGGCCGCGGCCTGGAGGTGGCCACCGGCAGCTTCGGCGCGCATATGGACATCAACGCCGAACTCGACGGACCGGTGACGATTCTGGTGGAGGCGTGAGCGTCCCAGCGCTGTTGCGCCCGCTGCTTCCGGAATCGGTTGTTGTGGTCGAATGCCGGGGCGACGTTGACGCCCCGTTGTTCCCGCAGGAGCGCGCCTATCTGGAGGGAGCCTCGGCCAAGCGCCGCGCCGAGTTCACCACGGTGCGTCACTGCGCCGGGCAGGCGCTGGCAGAGCTGGACCGTACGCGCCCGGCCATGGTGCCGGGGCCGCGGGGCGAACCGACCTGGCCCGACGACGTCGTCGGCTCCATGACCCACTGCGAAGGGTACCGGGCCGCAGCGGTCGCGCTCGCGCACACGGCGGACGCCCTCGGCATCGACGCCGAACCGAACCGACCGCTTCCGGCCGGGGTGCTGAGCCGCATCGCCTCCCCGGCGGAGGCCGCGCGCCTGCACTCACTCGCTCGGCAGTTGCCGGACGTGGCCGTGGGGAGGCTGCTGTTCAGCATCAAGGAGAGCATCTACAAGGCGTGGCCAGCGGGCGCGGGCAGCGTGCCGGGCTTCGTCGACGTCGAGGTCGCCATTCGTCTCGACGGCGGTTTTACGGCCCGGCTGCGTGCGCGCGTCGACGAAGCCGCCCCGGCTGCCGGGGCGGGCGCTCCTCGCGGGGCGGGACTTGGCGGAGAAGCCGACTGGAAACTGGCGGGGCGCTGGGGCGCCGAGGACGACCTGCTGGTGACTGCCGTGATGGTCGCGGGTAGTCCATCCCCGCAGCGGCCGACACCGAACTGATAAGCGACTGCTCCGGTGAACGGTTCTGAATATAGGCGGACGGATATATGCTGTGTTGGAAATGCGAGGAGCGTTGGTGTCCGCCGTCAACTACTCTGTTCCCAGAGTCACTCTGTAGATAGTAAAGGCTTGGCTACTTTCCGCATTTTGGCGTGTTTGTGGGGAAGGCGCGGCAATAGCTTCGGATGCGTCGATGCGAATGCCGAGTGGGCGCGAGTCGTGGGCCTGGTCGGCGCCCGATAGTGGATGTTACTCTATATGACCTACCTCATGTGAGGTTCGCCGAGTTCAAGGAGGAACCGGTATGTCTACGTCCCTATCAACACAATTGCCGCACGCGGAATTATTCGAACCCACGCGTGTGGGCAGCATTGAGGTCAAGAACCATTACGCCATGGGCTCCATGGGCCCGCTGGGCTTCGCTACCGCGGAAGGCGGTTGGAATGCGCGCGCGATTGAGTTCTACTCCACCCGGGCTCGCGGCGGGATCGGGCTCATCATCACCGGCGTGTGCCAGGTGACTAACCCTGCCGACGGCGTCCCTCCGGGCCTCATCCCCAACCCCACGCAGTCGCCCGGCATCTTTATGACCACCAGTCGGGACCTGACCGAACGTGTGCACGGCTACGGCGCCAAGATCGTGCTCCAGGCAGGAGCCGGCTTCGGCCGCGTCATCACCAAGGCGATCCTCGGCGGGCGCACGCCGGTGGCGCCGTCGGCCATACCCTACCGGTGGGATCCTTCTATTACTTGCCGTGAAATGACCGTGGAGGAGATCCAGGGCGTCGTCGCGCAATTCCGCATTGCCGGGGCTGTGGCGCGTGCGGCGGGATTCGACGGCATTCAGGTGCACGCGGTGCACGAGGGCTATCTGCTCGACCAATTCGCGATTTCGTATTTCAATCACCGCACCGACGAGTATGGCGGCTCGCTGGAGAACCGGCTGCGCTTCGCGCGCGAGGTGGTTGAGGCCATTCATGCCGGCGCGGGTGACGACTTCCCCGTGCAATTGCGTTTCTCCCCGAAGTCCATGATTAAGGCCTTCGGCGTGGGTGCAATGCCGGGAGAGACCTTCACCGAGATGGGCCGGGATATGGATGAGGGAATCGAGGCTGCTCGTCTGCTCGTGTCCTACGGGTATGAGGCGCTCGACGTCGACGTCGGCTCCTATGACTCCTGGTACTGGAGCCACCCGCCGATGTACCAGGCCAAGGGCCTGTACGTGCCCTATGCGCGTCAGCTGCACGAGGCCTGCCCCGAGATTCCGCTCATTGTGGCCGGTCGTCTGGACGATCCGGACCTGGCGGCGGCCGCCACCGCCGACGGCACGGCCACGCTGGTCTCGCTGGCACGTCCAACGCTGGCGGACCCGGAGATCGTCAATAAGCTCCAGCGCGGCGCGCGCGATCTCATCCGCCCCTGCATTTCCTGCCAGGAGGGCTGCATCGGGCGCATCGAGAAGTACTCGTCACTGCGGTGCGCGGTCAATCCGCTCGCCGCCCGCGAGACCGAGCGGCCGATGCCGCCGGCCAACGACCGCACCCGGATGCGGGTTCTCATCGTGGGCGGCGGCGTCGCCGGGATGGAAGCGGCGCGGGTACTGGCCGAGCGCGGGCATGTGCCCGTGCTGCATGAGGCCTCCGATCACCTCGGCGGGGTGGTCATCGCCGGCGGGCAGCCCTCCTTCAAGGAGGACGACCTCGCCCTGGTCGCGTGGTACGAACGCCAACTCGAGGTTCTCGGGGTCGAGGTGCATCTGGGCTCCCGTGTCGACGCCGACCTCATCCGCCGCTCCGGTGCGGATCACGTGCTGCTGGCCACGGGCTCGAACCCGCAGCACCTCGATTTGGGTGAGGGCATCCCGGTGGTTGACGCCGCGGATGCGCTGCTGTCCCAGGACTCGCTCGGCGACCAAGTGGCGATCATCGGTGGCGGCCTCACCGGTTGCGAGCTGGCCATCTCACTGCGGGAACGCGGCGCAGAGGTCACCATCGTGGAGGCCCTGGCCGACGTCCTGGAGAAGAACGCGCCCACCTGCATGGCCAACCACGCCATGCTGCACGACCTGGTGACTTACCGCGGCGTCGACGTCCTCACGAACGCGCGTGCCGAACAGGTGACGGATGCCGGCCTGCTGGTGAACGTCGACGGCGAGCAGCGGCTACTGCCGGCGCAGACCGTGGTCACGGCGATCGGCTACACGTCGCAGCGGGACCTGGAAGGTGAGATCAAGGCCGCGGGCATCCCCTACCACGTCATGGGTGATGCGCGTCGATGCGCGAACATCATGTACGCGATCTGGGACGCCTTCGAGGTCGCCAGCCAGCTGGAGAAGTAGCGGCGGGGCGGCGGAGGCGCGGTGTACTCGTTGGCGGACGTGGCTGACACAATGGAGACATGATGCGGATTGAGGCAGTGCGCGGGGACCTCACCACCGAGGAGGTGGATGCGATTGTCAACGCGGCCAACTCCGGTCTGCTCGGCGGTGGCGGTGTCGACGGCGCTATTCACCGCGCCGCCGGACCGCGCCTGCTTCAGGCCTGCCGTGAGCTTCGCTCCACCACGCTGCCCGACGGCCTACCGGTGGGGGAGGCCGTGGCCACGCCCGGCTTCGACCTGCCCGCCCGCTGGGTCATTCACACCGTTGGCCCCAACCGTCATGCCGGCCAGACCGACCCCTCCCTCCTGCGTGCCGCCTTCCGCTCCAGCTTGGAGCTGGCGCAGGAGCTCGGCTGCCGCTCGGTGGCGCTGCCGGCCATCTCCGCCGGCATCTACGGGTGGGACGCCGACGCCGTCGCCCAGGCCGCCGTAGCCGAGGCGCGCGCACTCGCCGCCCGGGCGGATACGGTCAGTGGGATGCAGGTATGTGGCACCGACGTCGTCGACGCCGCGCAGGAGCAGACGGGCGGACTGGAACTGGTGCGCTTCGTCCTCTTCTCCGACCGGTTGCTTGCTGCCTTCCAGAAGGCGCTCGCCGCGGGACCCGGCCGGGACTGAGTGGGCCGAGCGGGCCAAGCGCCCACCCGCCCGTTACCTTGTTTGTGGTCGCGGGAGTAGCCTCGCGGCTGGGCCAGCGGCGGCCGGCATGATGTCTTGCCCCTG
>NZ_JAWDJJ010000111.1:0-2485 GCF_032465695.1 Actinomyces sp. MRS3W | reverse complement strand
GCTGAACGCCGTCGTCGCCACCCGCCCCGGGCATCCGCTCATCCCCCGCCTGGGCCCGGACGAGACCCTGATCCCCTACGACCCCGCGCTGCGGCGGCCGGGCCCCACGCCCCTGCGGCGTCGCACCGCCGTCGCCTTGGCCTCCCTGGCCGCCCGCGCCGTGGAGGCGGCCGCACAGAACGTACGAGGTGAGGCATGATCCGCACCGTTCACCGTCCCGGGCGCCTGCACCGCCCGCTGGAGCTGCCCGAGCCGGTCAGCGTGCCCGCGCCGCCGCAACTGGCGGACACCGGCGCAGGCCAGGGCTTCCCGTTCCAGATGATGCTGCCCCTGGCGGGGGCGGGCTCATCCATGCTCATGATGACCCTGCTGCGCTCGAACCTGATCTTCGCGATCCTCGGCTCGGTGGTCATGGTCGTGACCATGATCGGTATGCTGGCCGCCACCGTTTCGCGCCGCAACGGTCAGGCGCGTCAACGCCGCGAGCGCCGCGAGCGCTATCTGGACTCGCTCGCGGATGCCGCGGCCGCCCTGGAGGCCACCGCCGCGTACCTGCGTCGACGCGCCTACCGCGCCCACCCGGCACCGCAGGCGCTGGCCGCCTGGGCCGTCTCCCCCGAGCGGCGCTGGGAGCGGCGGCGGGCCGATGCCGACTTCCTGCGCCTGCGTCTGGGCACCGCCGACCTGCCTCATCCGCTTGCGGCCATGCCCCGCTCCGACGCCATCGCCCAGGCCGATCCCCTGCTGGTGCGGGAGGCGCGGTCCCTGGTGGACAACTACGCGGTGCAGTACGCCATGCCCGCCACCATCGATCTCGACGCCGCCGGTGAGGTGTCGCTGATCGGCCCCCGGGAGGCCATCCGCGCCTTGGCCCGCACCCTGCTGGTGCAGGCTGCGGTGCATCATGCCCCGGAGGATCTGCATATGGCGCTCGCCTATGACGAGTCCGCGGCGGATGTGTGGGACTGTGTTTCCCGGCTCCCCCACCTGCGCATTCACGGTGCCTTCGACGGTCCGGTGGCCATGCGCCGGGTGGGAGCGGACCAGCAGGACCTGGAGCGGGTGCTGCGTCCCGAGATCGCTGCCGCTGCGAAGGCCGCCGCCCAGGTGGCGCGCATCGGTACGGGCGGAGCGCAGCGGCGTCGTGCTCGTCTGCTCGCCGTCGTCGACGCCGAGGGTCCCGCCCAGTCATTGGCAATTGCCGACGCCTCCCTGCGGGCACAGGACGTGGGGGCCACCGTCCTGCACCTGGTCACCGATCGTCTGGACGAGCCCTCCGACCCGTCGCTGCGGCTGACGGTGCAGGGCGACGGCACGGTGTTGGTGGAGGACCTGCGGCCGGTCACCGACGCGTCGGGCAGGATCGACCACGACGCCGCACCGCCCTCGCCCACCGTGGTGACCGCCGACGAGCTGGGTCCGGCGGCCGCGGAGGGCGTGTGCCGGGCCCTGGCGCCGCTCTCCCTGGGGGCGGCCGCCGAGCGAGAGGTGGAGGACGCCTCCGCCACCTCGCTGGCGGATCTGCTCGGGGTGGACGATCCCCGGAGCATCGATGTGTCCGCCACCTGGCGGCCCCGCTCGGCGCGCGATTTCCTGCGGGTGCCGCTGGGCACCGACGACAACCATGAACTGGTGCTGCTGGACCTGAAGGAGTCCGCCCAGCTGGGGGTCGGACCGCACGGGCTGTGCGTGGGCGCTACCGGTTCGGGCAAGTCGGAGCTGCTGCGCACCCTGGTGACGGCGCTGGCCGTCGGCCACGGCCCGGAGGACCTGTCCATGATTCTGGTGGACTACAAGGGCGGAGCGGCCTTCGCTCCCTTCGCCTCACTGCCGCACGTGGTGGGGCTGATGGACAACCTGGCCGACGACGCCGGGCTGATCGAGCGGGCGCGCGCATCGATCGCCGGTGAGGTGGTGCGTCGGCAGAAGCAGTTGCGGGACGCCGGCTCCTCCCCCGACATCGCCCACTACCGGCGGCTGCGCGAGGAGCATCCGGAGCTGGCGCCCATGCCGCACCTGTTCGTCATCATCGACGAGTTCGGGGAACTGCTGACGGCGAATCCTGACTTCGTGGACCTGCTGCTGACGATCGGGCGCATCGGCCGGTCCATCGGCGTGCACCTGTTGCTGTCCAGCCAGCGCATCGAGGGCGGCAAACTGCGCGGCCTGGACACCTACCTGTCCTACCGGATCTGCCTGCGCACCTTCACCGAGGGCGAGTCCTCCACGGTGATCGGGGTGCCGGACGCGTTCCACCTGCCCGCCTCCCCCGGGTACGGGTACCTGAAGGTGGACACCAGTGTTTTCACACGCTTCCGTGCCGGCTATGTCTCCGGGCCGGTGGAGGAGGTGGACGCCGAGCCGGCCCCCGCCGAACGCGACGAGCAGGTGCCGCTGCTGCTGCCGGTGCACAACGGCCTGGAGGCCGAGGAGCCGGCGGCGGCCCAGACCGTCATCCCGGAGGGGCACACCACCCGGACAACGG
>NZ_JAWDJJ010000110.1:0-5305 GCF_032465695.1 Actinomyces sp. MRS3W | reverse complement strand
CGCCGGGGCCAGCAACGGCGCATTGGCTGCCAGCAGGTCGAGATCGAGCGCCTCGACGGCGTCGCCAATGGTGGCGCCGACGACGAGCCCCACGCTGCCGAGCCGCCCGTCGGCGCGGGCAGCCGCGTTAGAGGCGGCCGCACCGGCGACAATGTCCGCAGCGACGGCCCTGCCGGCCGGGCCGCAGGCGTGCTGCACGGCCGCCCCCTCCGGGTTGGAGGTGAGTGCCAGGACGAACACGCCGCGGCCGGTTTCGGCAGCTTGATCCAGCGCGGGCGACAGCGAACCGTAGCCCAGGTAGGGCGAGACGGTGATGGCGTCGGCCGCCAGGGGGGCGCCGTCGGCGAGGTAGGCCTGGGCGTAGCCGCCCATGGTGGAGCCGATGTCACCACGCTTGACGTCGAGGATGGTGAGCGTACCCGCCTGGCGCAGAGCGGCCAGCGTCTCCTCCAGGACGGCGATCCCGACAGACCCGTGCCGTTCGAAGAAGGCCGACTGCGGCTTGACCGCCGCCACGTGGCCGGCCAGCGCCTCGACGCTGCGCAGGGAGAAGTCGCGCAGCCCCGCAGGGGTGTCGGGCAGACCCCAGGCGGAAAGCAGGGCGGCATGCGGGTCGATGCCGACGCACAGCGGGCCGTGGTCCTCCATCGCCTCGGCGAGCCGGGGGCCGAAGGCACGGGGGCTCATGCGAAAGCCTCCTGAAGGCCCTGACGGCGGGATATCCGGTCGGCGTCGTGCTGCTGCAGGCTGCGGACCTTGAAGGGGCCCGCGAGCTGCGCTTCCAGCGCCTGCACCGCCGCCTGCAGCTCCTGCACCGTGGTGATGATGGGCTTGTCGGCGCTGGTGGTGGCGGCACGGATGGAGTAGCCGTCCGCGCGGGCGCCTTGCCCCTTGGGGGTGTTGATGACCATGTCGATGGCGCCGGACTCGATGAGACCGACGATGGTCTGCTCCCCGTGCGTACCGCGGCCCTCGCTGACCTTGCGGACGGGGGTGGCCGGGATGCCGTTGCGACGCAGTACCTGGGCGGTGCCGGAGGTGGCGTAGATGGTGAAGCCCAGTTCGGCCAGCCGCGCGACGGGCAGCACGATGGCACGCTTGTCGCGGTCGGCAACGGACACGAAGAGGGCGCCCTCGCTGGGCAGTCCGCCATACGCGCCGGCCTGGGACTTGGCGAAGGCGCGCGGGAAGTCGACGTCGTAGCCCATGACCTCGCCGGTCGACCGCATCTCCGGGCCGAGCACCGTGTCAACGACGCGTCCGGAGGGGGTGCGGAACCGCTTGAACGGCAGCACCGCCTCCTTGACCGCAATGGGGTCCAGCGAATCCGTCACTGCGGCGTCGTGGGCGGGTAGGCGCCCGGCCGCCTTCAAGTCGGCGATGGTCTCGCCGGCCATGAGCAGGGCTGCCGCCTTGGCCAGCTGCACGCCCGTCGCCTTGGAGACGAAGGGCACCGTCCGCGAGGCGCGCGGATTGGCCTCGATGACGTAGAGCGTGTCGGAGACCAGCGCGTACTGGATATTGATGAGCCCCCGCACGCCCACACCGGCGGCGATGGCCTCGGTGGAGCGGCGGATACGGGCGATCTCGGTGTCGGACAGGGTCATGGGCGGCAACACGCAGGCGGAGTCGCCGGAGTGAATGCCGGCCTCCTCGATGTGCTCCATGACTCCGCCGAGGAACAGCTCGGTGCCGTCGTAGAGGGCGTCGACGTCGATCTCGATGGCGTCGTCGAGGAAACGGTCGATGAGCAGTGGACCGTTGGCGTAGGCGCCGCCGGCTTCGGCCGAGGCGCGCGCCAGGTAGTCCACCAGCCCGTCACGGTCGTAGACGATCTCCATGCCGCGTCCGCCCAGCACGTAGCTGGGGCGCACGAGCACCGGGAAGCCGATGTCGGCGGCGACGGCGAGGGTCTGCTCGTCGCTCAGGGCGGTGCCGTGGGCGGGGGCCGGCAGTCCGGCCCGCTCCAAGACGACGCCGAAGACCTCCCGATCCTCGGCCGCGTCGATGGCCTCCGGGGTCGTCCCCAGGATGGGCACGCCCGCAGCCTTGAGGCGGGCGGCCAGGGACAGGGGCGTCTGTCCGCCCAGCTGGACGATCATGCCGGCCACCGGGCCGGCCGCCAGCTCCGCCTCGTAGACCTCCATGACATCCTCGAAGGTGAGCGGCTCGAAGTAGAGCCGGTCGGAGATGTCGTAGTCGGTGGACACGGTCTCCGGGTTGCAGTTAACCATGACCGTGTCGTAGCGCTCGGACAGCGCCATGGTGGCGTGCACGCAGGAGTAGTCGAATTCGATGCCCTGGCCGATCCGGTTGGGACCCGCACCCAGGATGATGACGGCCTCCCGCTTCCGGGGGGCGACCTCGGTCTCGGTGTCGTAGGTGGAGTACAGGTAGGGGGTGTCGGCGGCGAATTCGGCGGCGCAGGTGTCCACCGTCTTGTACACGGGACGCAGCCCGAAGGCGTGGCGCACTTCGCGCACGGTGTCCTCACCGATGCCGCGCAGAGCGGCGATCTGAGCGTCGGAGAAGCCATGGCGCTTGGCACGCCCCAGCAGCTCGGCGGTCAATGCCGGAGCCGCCTGGAGCGCCTCGGCGACCTCCTGCAGCAGGAACATCTGATCCAGGAACCACGGGTCGATCGCGGTCGCCTCGAACAGCTGCTCCAGGGTGGCGCCGCCGCGGATCGCCTGTTGCAGGTCGACCAGGCGGTGCTCGGTGGGGGTGCGCAGTGACTCGATGAGCTCGGGCAGCTGCTCGGCGGTGGGGGCCGGGCCGTCCCAGTGGAAGACCGTGCCGGCCTTGTCGATGGAGCGCATGGCCTTCTGCAGGGCCTCGGTGTAGCAGCGGCCCAGCGCCATGGCCTCCCCCACCGACTTCATGGTGGTGGTCAGTGTCGGGTCGGCACCGCGGAACTTCTCAAAGGCGAAGCGCGGCACCTTGACCACCACATAGTCCACGGCCGGCTCGAAGGAGGCGGGGGTGGACCCGGTGATGTCGTTGGGGATCTCATCGAGGGTGTAGCCGATGGCCAGGCGAGCGGCGATCTTGGCGATGGGGAAGCCCGTGGCCTTCGACGCCAGGGCGGAGGAGCGGGACACGCGCGGGTTCATCTCGATGACGATGACGCGACCGGTTTCCGGGTGCACGGCGAACTGAATGTTGCAGCCGCCGGTGTCCACGCCCACCTCGCGGATGACCGCGATGGCAATGTCCCGCAGTCTCTGCAGCTCCCGGTCGGTCAGGGTCAGGGCCGGGGCGATGGTGATGGAGTCGCCGGTGTGCACGCCCACCGGATCGACGTTCTCGATGGAGCAGACCATCACGCAGTTGTCGACCCGGTCGCGCATGACCTCCAGCTCGATCTCCTTCCAGCCGAGGATGGACTCCTCCAGCAGCACCTCGGTGGTGCGGGAGTCGGCCAGGCCCTGCCCGGCGATGCGCTCCAGGTCCTCGGCGTTGTAGGCGAAGCCGGAGCCGAGCCCACCCATGGTGAAGGAGGGGCGCACCACCACGGGGTAACCGCCGAGCGCCTCCACCCCGGCGTGGCACTCGGCCATGGTGTGGGCGATGACGCTACGGGCCACCTCGGCGCCGCAGCGCTCGACCACGCGCTTGAACTCCTCCCGGTCCTCACCGGCGTTGATGGCCTCGGCGCGGGCGCCGATGAGCTCCACGCCGTACTTGTCCAGTACTCCGGCCTCCACCAGACTCATGGCGGTGTTGAGGGCCGTCTGCCCGCCGAGGGTGGGCAGCAGGGCGTCCGGGCGCTCCTTGGCGATGATCGCCTCCACCACCTCGGGGGTGATCGGCTCCACGTAGGTGGCGTCGGCCATGTCCGGGTCGGTCATGATGGTCGCCGGGTTGGAGTTGACCAGGATGACGCGGATGCCCTCGGCGCGCAGCACGCGGCAGGCCTGGGTGCCGGAGTAGTCGAACTCGCAGGCCTGACCGATCACAATCGGGCCGGAGCCGATTACCAGGACGGAGGAGATGTCGGTACGGCGGGGCATCAGGCGTTCTCCTCGGGGGTGGTGGGGGCAGCGGGCACGGCGGAGGCGACGCGGTGCTCGTGCATCATGCGGATGAAGCGGTCGAACAGGTGCTCGCCGTCGTGCGGGCCGGCGGCGGCCTCGGGGTGGAACTGAACCGAGAAGGCGGGCAGGTCCAGGGCGCGCAGCCCCTCGACCACGCCGTCGTTCAGACCCAGGTAGCTGACCTCGACGCGCCCGTAGCGCCCGGAGTCGAAGGGTGCCGTGCTGGGGCCGTCCACGGGGGCGTCGACGGCGAAGCCGTGGTTGTGGGAGGTGATCTCCACCCGGCCCGTGGCCCGGTCCAGGACCGGCTGGTTGACGCCGCGGTGCCCGTAGCCGAGCTTGTAGGTGCCGTAGCCGAGTGCCCGGCCGAAGATCTGGTTGCCCAGGCAGATGCCGAAGAAGGGGAT
This sequence comes from Actinomyces sp. MRS3W, assembly GCF_032465695.1. Classification (NCBI taxonomy): domain Bacteria; kingdom Bacillati; phylum Actinomycetota; class Actinomycetes; order Actinomycetales; family Actinomycetaceae; genus Actinomyces; species Actinomyces sp. MRS3W. The sequence goes on along the minus strand of NZ_JAWDJJ010000110.1, from coordinate 861 downwards.
GCGGGCGTCCAGGATGCCGCGCAGCAGCTCCACCTCGGTGTCGGCGGCGCCCGGGTCGCCGGGGCCGTTGGAGAAGAAGACGCCGTCCGGTTTCAGGGCGAGCACCTGATCCAGGGTGGTGGACTGGGGCAGCACGTGCACGCGGGCGCCGCGCTCGGCCAGCTGCCAGGGGGTGCGGGCCTTGATGCCCAGGTCGATGGCGGCCACGACGGCGACGGGCTCCTGGCCGGCGAACTCGCCCTTGGGTTCGACCACGTAGGCCTCGGTGGTGGTCACCTCGGCGGCCAGCGCCTGACCGGCCATGGCCGGCTCGGCGCGCACGGCCTCCAGGCAGGCGGCCAGGGCCGCCTCGGAGGTGGTGGAGCGCGGGTGTTCGGCCACGCCGTCGGGCAGGGCGTCGCCGGAGAAGATGCCTGCGCGCATGGCGCCGCGTTCGCGCAGGTGGCGGGTCAGGGCGCGGGTGTCGATGTCGCAGATGCCGACCACCCCGTGGGTGACCAGTTCGGCCTCCAACTCGCGGCGGGCCCGCCAGGAGGAGGCGCGGCGGGCGGGGTCGCGCACCACGAAGCCGGCCACCCAGATGCGGTCGGACTCGCCGTCTTCGTCGTTGACGCCCGTGTTGCCGATGTGTGGGGAGGTCATCACCACGATCTGCCGGTGGTAGGAGGGGTCGGTGAGGGTCTCCTGGTAGCCGGTCATGCCGGTGTTGAAGACGATCTCGGCCACGGTGGAGCCGGTGGCGCCGTAGGAGCGGCCCACCAGGGTGTAGCCGTCCTCCAGGACCAGCAGCGCCGGGGTGCGCGCGCTCGGTGCTCCGGCGGGCAGGGCGGGGCTGGTGAAGCCGCCGTAGGCCGCCGGGGC
>NZ_JAWDJJ010000109.1:0-4061 GCF_032465695.1 Actinomyces sp. MRS3W | reverse complement strand
AGCCTGAAGCGCCTCCTGGGCCGGGTACCACGCGTCAAGCATGGTTTTGTCTCCGGCCTCAGCGTTGCCGCGCTGCACAATCCCGCCGATACCGGCCGTCACCGCGGCGGCCAGGGTGGCCGCGTCGATCGTGTCCTTGGCGGCGCAGGCGGTGGACATGCGCAGGAAGAAGGTGCCGTACAGCGGGCCGGCGGCTCCCCCGACCTTTGAGATGAGCGCCATCGCGGTCTGTTTGAGGACCGCCGCGGGGGTGTCCGGATCGCTAGCGAGGGCCTCGACCGCGGCGGTTATGCCGCGTTTCATGTTCGCGCCGTGGTCGGCATCGCCGATGGCTGCGTCCAGGGCGGTGAGTTCGTCGGCATGGTCATCGATGAGCTCGGCCGTGCGGCGGATCCAGTTGGCCGTGTCGGATGCGGTCAGTGCTGTCAGCGGGGCCATGCTCACACCCCCCAGCGCAGGCCGGGAGTGTTCACCGGGGCGTCCCACAGACGCAGCATCTCCTCGTCGGCGCGCACGAGCGTGAGCGAGCAGCCCGCCATGTCCAGGCTGGTGATGTAGTTGCCGACCAACGAGCGTTCGACCTTAATACCGGCTGCGTCCAGGAGCTTGGCGACTTCCCCGTACATGAGGTAAAGCTCGAGCAGCGGGCTGGCGCCCATGCCGTTGAGGAAGGCGATGACGCCCCGGTCGCCGTCGGGCAGTTCGGCGAGGATCGGTTCGGCAAGGCGGGCGGCGATCTCGGAGGCCGGCGCGATCTTGTCCCGGTGCCGTCCGGGCTCGCCATGAATACCGATGCCAATCTCCATCTCGTCCTCGGGCAGGTCGAAGGAGGGCTTGCCGTTGGCGGGGACGGTGCATGAGGTAAGGGCCACGCCCATGGAGCGGCCGGATTCGGAGGTGCGCTTGGCCACGGCGGCCACGTCGTCGAGGGAGCGCCCCTCTTCGGCAGCGGCGCCGGCGATCTTCTCGACGATGACGGTGACGCCGACGCCGCGGCGCCCAGCGGTGTAGAGGGAGTCCTCGACGGCGACGTCGTCGGCGGTGACGACGGTGGCGACCTGGATGCCGGACTCGGCGGCGACCATCTCCGCGGCCATGTCGAAGTTCATGACGTCGCCGGTGTAGTTCTTGACGATGTGCAACACGCCCGCGCCGCGATCCACAGCGGCGGTGGCCGCCGAGACCTGGTCGGGGACGGGCGAGGTGAAGATCTCGCCGGCGCAGGCAGCATCAAGCATGCCGGTGCCGACAAAGCCGCCGTGGAGCGGCTCGTGGCCGCTGCCGCCGCCGGAGACAAGAGCGACCTTGCCCTGCTCCTTGGGGGTGGCGCGATAGACGATGTGGTGTGCCACATCGACATTGAGACTGTCCGGGTGCGCCGCAGCCATCCCGGCTAGGGCGTCGGTGACGACCCCGTCGACGGAGTTGATGAGCTTTTTCATGGCACAACTGTACCGCGGATGAGGCGCCGATCACTGCCGCGGCCTGATTCGACAGTCCGTTTGATACGTAGGGCAGCGGTCAGCGAGTGGTGCACAGCACGATGGCGACCGCCCAGTCCTCATCGTGGCTCAGAGAAACCGGCCAGCGCTCCGGTGCGCCGGCGTTCTCACCCAGGCTTACGCGCACGGCGGCGGCGACGGTTCCGGTCAGGTGCAGCGACGGTCGTCCCCACCGGTCACCCACGACTTCGATCTCGCGCCAGTCGACCGTCTCAGGTGGGAGCTGCGGCGCTACGGCCCGTCCGCAGCGGGCATTGGCGGCCGCGGACCAGGCCTTGATGAAGGCCTCCTTGGCAGCCCAGCGTCCGGCCAGGTGCTCGGCCTGTGGGGAGCCGGTGGCATCGGCGCGGCGCGCGGCGTCACGACGTTCACGGGCCGTGAAGGCACGCTGGGCGAAAACAGTGCCGGGGATGGCGAGCTGGTGGGCGAGGCCGGGAATATGGACCAGGTCAATGCCGACGCCGAGCACACCGTCCGCCGTCGGCAGGGCAGGCAAGCGCGGGGCGGCTGCGGGCGGTTCTGGAAGATCAGGCGCGCTGGGCACGCACCGATGCTACTGCCGCCTGCCGAAGCAGCGCGGAAAGACGGGATGGACCCCGGGAGCCTGAAGTTCCCGGAGTCCACCCCGCGACACACGTACTGACGACGTGCTCAGTGTCGTATCTGCATCACCGCTCGGTTTCGCCGGTGTGGTAGACGCCGTCGGCGCCCAACCGCGCGGCCGGATCGAGCAGCATGGCGGCCTCGACCTCATGCGGGTCACGGCCCTTGCGCTCCTCACCCAGGCGGCGACCGTCAATCTGCTCGAACAGCGGGGCCCGGCCGATCATGCCGGCGCGACGCCGGCGCGTGCCGGCCGCCAGGCGCTGGTTGGCCGACGTCACCCAGGCGTCCACGGCCTCCTGGCCGCCCTGCGCGCGCAGGGCCGCTTCGAAGGCACCGGGGTGCACGAGCGCGATGAGGCCGGACACGTGCCCGAAGCCGAGGCTGGTGAGCAGGCCGGCACGCACCGGGCCGGCGCCCGGAACGCGACCATCGGCGCCGCCGCGGCCGGCCAGGCGGATGGGCGTGCGCGGCCACACCCAGAAGGCGTCCTTGGCCAGCGGGGCGTCCACCACGTCCAGGCTGGCGTTGCCCGGTGCGATGCCGGTGGCGAGGATCTCGGCCAGACCCGCCACCTGGAACAGCGCGGCACCGCCCTTGGCGTGGCCGGTGACAGACTTCTGAGAGACGGCCACCAGCGGGTTGCCCTCGCTGCGACCCAGCGCGCGGGCCAGGCGGGTGTGCAGCTCGGACTCGTTGGGGTCGTTGGCGCCGGTGGAGGTGTCGTGCTTGGAGACCACGGCGATGTCATCGGCCTCCACGCCCAGCTTCGCCAGGGCCTTGGCCAGGCGGGAGTCCTTCCCACCGCGGCCCGCACCCAGCGCACCCAACCCGGGGGCCGGGATGGAGGTGTGGGCGCCGTCGGCGTAGGAGGAGACGAAACCGATGACCCCGGCCACCGGCAGGCCCAGCCGGGCCGCCACGGAGCCACGCGCCAGGATGACCGTGCCGCCGCCCTCGGCCTCGACGAAGCCGCCGCGACGGCGGTCGTTGGCGCGGGAGAAGTGGCGGGCGGAGATGCCCTTGGCGTACATGGCCTCCGCCTCGGCCGTGGCGTTCATGTTGCCGAAGCCCACCACCGACTCGATCGAGATGTCGTCGATGGCGCCGGCCACGACCACGTCGGCCTTGCCCAGGGCGATCTTGTCCCAGCCCTCCTCGATGGACACCGCGGCGGTGGCGCAGGCCGAGACCGGCTGCACCATGGAGCCGTAGCCACCGACGTAGGACTGCATGACGTGTGCGGCCACCACGTTGGGCAGGGCGTCCTGCAGGATGTCGCTGCGGCGCTCCTCGCCGAGGAAGCGGCCCACGAACATCTTGCGCATGGACTCCATGCCACCGAAGCCGGTGCCCTGCGTCGAGGCCACGTCGGAGGGGTGAACCGCCGTCAGTAGCTCGGCCGGGGAGAAGCCGGCGGACAGGAAGGCGTCCACGGCCGTCACCAGGTTCCAGGCGGCAATGGTGTCCATGCCCTGAATCATGGCGGCGGGGATGCCCCAGCGCTCCGGGTCGAAGCCCTCCGGGAACTGGCCGCCGACCGTGCGCGAGAGGGTGGCGCGGCGCGGCACTCGGGCCAGGGAGCCGGCCAGGCGGGTGACGATCCACTCCCCCGTCGGCTCGCCATCGACCAGCTCCGGGGCCACGAGCGTGTGCTCCGGGTCGGTGGCCTCGATGGTGCGGGCGGTGGCCTCGTCGGCCACAGCGAGGGCGATGTCGTGGTCGAGGTAGACCGCGACCTCCTCGGGTCCCTCGGTGGCGATGACGCCGTCGTCGACGAACTCGCGGATACCGCAGCGGGCCACGACCTCGTCGCGGTAACGCTCCAGAATGTCGGACTCCTCGACGAACTCCCCGTCGGTGTCGTACCAGCCGGCCTTGGGGCTGTCCTGCCAGGTGAGCAGGCCCATGCTCCAGGCGAGTTCGAGCACACCGGCGAGGTGTCCACCTGGGGTT
>NZ_JAWDJJ010000108.1:0-1848 GCF_032465695.1 Actinomyces sp. MRS3W | reverse complement strand
CCCGGACGCCTGTCCAGAAGGCCGCCCCAGCCCAGGCGCGCGACGGCGTCGGCGTCGAGAATTGTGCCGAAGCCGAGGAAACGGGCCACGCGAGCGCTGCCGGGGTCGGCCCACAGCCCTTCCGGGGTGTCCACGCGCAGCAGACGGCCCGCGCTCATGACCCCGACCCGGTCGGCGACGCTCATGGCCTCATCCTGGTCGTGGGTGACATACAGGGCGGTGGTGCCCTGCGCCTTGAGCACGGCGCGCAGCTCGGTGGTGAGTTGCTCGCGCAGGGCGCGGTCGAGCGCGGACAGCGGCTCGTCCAGCAGCAGCAGCCGTGGGCGCGGCGCGAGGGCGCGGGCGAGGACCACCCGCTGCGCCTGCCCGCCCGACAGCGTGGTCACGGCCCGGCTCCCGTAGCCCGGCAGGCCGACCAGCTCCAGCATCTCCTCCACGCGGCGCTCGCGCTGGGCGCGCGGCAGGCCGGTGAGCCCGTAAGCGATATTGCCGGCGACGTCGCGGAAGGGGAACAGCTGGCCGTCCTGGAACATGAGCCCAAAACCGCGCCGGTGCACGGGGACGGGGACGACGTCGCGCCCGTCCCAGGTGATGGTGCCGCCGGCAATGTCCTCCAGACCGGCGACGGCGCGCAGCAGGGAGGATTTGCCGCTTCCGGAGGCGCCCAGCAGGGCGAGGATCTGGCCGCGCGGCACGTCGAGGCTGACGGCGTCGACGGCGATCAGCGGCCCCACGGAGCGGGTGGCGGGGTAGACGACGGTCAGGTCGCGCACGCCCAGACCGGAGGCGGTAGCACGGGCCTGCTCGGGGCCCGGGCCCTCCGAAGCACCCGGACCCATTTCCTCGGGGATGCCCGGGCCCTCCGAGATGCCGTGGGAGGCGGTGGGCTCGGTCATGTGAGTTCTCCTCGGATGTGGCTGGGTTGCATGCTGAGCGTCATATGTGCCGGTTTCGGTACGTAACAAGTGCCGGTTTCGGTACGTCATTAGTACCGGTTTCGGCATGTTATTAGTGCCGGTTTCGGTGAGGGGTTTGGAGGCGTTCGCAGGCGAGCATGAGGGCGGCGGCGCCGACCGCCAGCACCACTCCGGCGGCCAGCCCCATGCCCTGATTCTGCGCGCCCGGAGAGCCGACCAGCCGATAGACGACCACGGGCAGGGTGGGTCCCTGCGGGCGGGCGAGGAACGACGTCGCCCCGAATTCCCCCAGGCTGGTGGCCAGGGCGAAGCCGGCGGCGAGCCCGCCGGCGCGCAGCAGGTGGGGTCCGTCGACGGTCGCCAGCACTCGCCCCGGCCCGGCGCCCAGCGTGGCCGCCACCTCCCGCTGCCGGGGATCGATCGCGCGCACACCCGGCAACAGCGTGCGTACCACCAGCGGCACGGAGACCACCGCCTGCGCCAGCGGGAGGATCCACCAACTCTTCGTCAGTCCGGTCGGGGTCAGGGTGATGAGGAAGCCGAAGCCCACCGTCACCGCGGATACTCCCAGCGGAAGCATGAAGACGGCGTCGAGCAGCGCGATGCCGCGCCCCAGCAGCCGCGAGCGCGGGTTGCGGGAGAGCACCAGGCACACGGCCGTCCCCACCGCCAGGGAGATGACCATGGCGGCGGCCGCCACGCGCAGGGAGTTGCCGGCGGCCTCCCACACGGTGACCAGCAGGGCGTTGTCGCCGCCGGTGGTGGACAGGTCGGTGTAGTTGGCGAGTGTCCAGCGCCCGGCCCGCCGCAGCGAGCGGATCACCAGCACGGCCATGGGCGCCACCAGCAGGCCGCAGATGGTCGCGGCGGTGAGGGCCGCCGCCGGGGCATCGGCGAGCCGCAGCCGGGTGGCGGGCACGTCGGTGCGCAG
>NZ_JAWDJJ010000107.1:0-7417 GCF_032465695.1 Actinomyces sp. MRS3W | reverse complement strand
ATTCAGCGCAGGGCGGCCAGGGCCCGATCCTGGGCGACGATAGCCTGGACCATCGTGGGCACCTCAGCGTCGTGGTAGGCGGCGGGAGCGAATTTGCTCATGTCCTCGAAGTCGGTGGCCAGGTGCAGGTTGACCTGCGGGCCCACCACACCGGTGGTGAAGTTCGCGAGGATCAGGCGCAGCGCCTCAATCGGGCGGTGGCCGGCGGAGAAGGAGTAGGAGACCAGCCCGACGGCCCGGTTGGCGAGCACGGACGGGGTGATGAAGTCGATCGCGTTCTTGAGCGCGCCCGGGATGGAGTGGTTGTACTCCGGGGTGATGAAGATGTAGGCGTCGTAGGAGGCCAGGGTCTCGTTCCACTTGACGGCGGCCGGGTCCTGGGCGGGCCGCATGGCCGTCGGGAAGTCCTCGACGAAGATCGGCAGGTTGAAGGCGGCCAGCTCGACAACGCTCGCCTCGACCCCCTCAACAGTGTTGGCCTTCTCGGCCACCCACTGGGCGACGGGGCCGCCGACGGAGGCGGGACGGACGGAACCGGAGATCACGGCGATCTTGGTCATGTGGACTCCTAAAAGAGCGGTTGGAAGCAATACAAGCAATGCGGACTCTAGGCCATAGGTCCCAGCCATCCTATAGCTACACTAATGACCTTAGTCATATTTATTAACAACGCCTTCGAGAAAGCCTGGGATTCCCACACCTCCACCCCCGTTAGGCTGAGGGCGTGAACGAAGCCGAAAGCACCCCGCAGCCCCCCGCACCTGCTGCGGACACCCCCTGGGACGGCGCCCGCTACCTGCGCGAGATCCTGCGCGCCCCCGTCTACGAGGCCGCCGAGCACACCCCGCTGCAGACCATGCCCGCCCTGTCCGCGCGTCTGGGCAACACGGTTGGCGTCAAACGCGAGGATCTGCAGACCGTTCACTCCTTCAAGATCCGCGGCGCCTACACCTGCATGCGCTCCCTGTCAGAGGCCGAACGCGAACGCGGCGTGATCACCGCCTCCGCCGGCAACCACGCCCAGGGAGTCGCCCGCAGCGCCGCCCTGCTGGGCGTGCGCGCCCTCATCGTCATGCCCACCGTCACCCCGCGCATCAAGGTCGACGCCGTGCGCGCGCTGGGCGGCGAGGTGCTGCTGAGCGGAGACAACTTCGACGCCGCCAAAGCCGAGGCCCTGCGCCTGGCCGACGCCGAGGGCCTGACCTACATCGCCCCCTTCGACGATCCGCGCGTCATCGCCGGCCAGGGCACCATTGGATTGGAGATGATCCAGCAGGACGCCAACCTCGACCGCGTGTTCGTCCCCGTGGGCGGCGGCGGCCTGGTCTCCGGGGTGGCCGTGCTCATCAAGCAGCTCATGCCGCAGGTGCAGGTCATCGGCGTCGAGCATGAGGAGTCCGCCTGTCTGAGCGCCGCGCTGACCGCCGGGGAGCCGGTCACCCTCGAGCACGTCGGCCTATTCGCAGAGGGCGTGGCCGTACGCCGGATCGGGGATGAGACCTTCCGCCTGTGCTCAACGCTGCTCGACGACGTCATCACCGTCTCCTCCGACGAGGTCTCCGCCGCCGTGCGAGACCTGTTCGAGGATCTGCGCGCCGTGCCCGAGCCGAGTGGCGCCGTCGCCTTGGCGGGTCTCAAGCAGTACGTCGCCGCGCACCAGCTCACGGGCGAACGGCTCGCCTGCATCCTGTCGGGCGCGAACCTCAACTTCCACCAGCTGCGCTACATCTCCGAGCGCGCCGAGATCGGCGAGCAGCGCGAGGCGATCCTGGGGGTCACCATCCCGGAGGCACAGGGCGAATTCCTACGCTTCGCCTCGGTGCTGGGCGGCCGGGCGGTCACCGAGTTCAACTACCGGGTCTCGGCTTCGGCACCGCCCGGAGCCCCGGCCCGCATCTTCGTGGGTGTGCGACTCACCCGCGGCCGCGCCGAGCGGCAGGAGATCGTGGCCGATCTGGAGGCCGCCGGGTACGGCGTCGTTGACCTGACCGACGACGAGCTGGCCAAGGTGCATGTGCGCTCCATGATTGGCGGGCGCGCCCCGGAGGGGCTGACCGAGCGGCTGTTCAGCTTCGAGTTCCCCGAGTCGCCCGGCGCACTGACCCGCTTCCTGGAGATCCTCGGCACCCGCTGGAACATCACCCTGTTCCACTACCGCACCGACGGCGCCGACTACGGCCGTATTCTCACCGCCTTCGAAGCCGGCCCCGACGACGCCGAGCTCACCGAGCATATGGACCGCCTCGGTTACGCCTACCACGAGGAGACCGCCGACCCCGCGGCCCGCTTCTTCCTGGCCCGCTGACACGCTCTCGCGGGTCATCGCCTCTGTCTGGCAAGCTCACCCCACCGCCCCAGGAATGACGAACTCGACGAACTCGGGGCAGGTTTCCGCGGGCCCCGGGGATCGTGGAAGCTGCTCACCTTCGCGTGACGGCGCTCAGCGACGCGAGCGCGAGGCCGCCACCGCGGTGACGCTCAGCAGCACCAGTGCGGCGGCGGGTGTGGCCACGGCCCACGGTGCGCGCTCGATGTAGGGCAGTGCCTCGGCGAGTACCAGCCCCCACTCCGGCTGCGGCGCCTGCGCCCCCAGGCCGAGGAAGCCCAGTCCCGCGAGCGCGAGCGCGATCCCGGGCAGCCGCAGCGCGGCATGGCGCGCCAGCACGGGGACGACGGCGGGCAGCACCCGGGTAAGCAGGATCCGTCCGTGCCCCTCGCCGAGCACCGGCGCAATGACCACGTCGGGGCGCTCCCGCACCTCCTGGATGAGGGCCGCGGTGTGCGCCGCCAGGGGCGCCCAGGCCACGCTCGCCACGGCGACGGCGGCCCCGGGCGCACTCGGCCCGGTGACCGCCGCGACGATGAGTCCGGCCAATACCGGCGGCGCCGCATTGGCCACCTCGACCGGCCCCGTCGCGGCGCGCGGTGCCAGACCCACGACCAGCCCGATCACCGCACACACCGCGGTAACGGCCAGCGCACTGGCCGCGGTGGCCATGGCGCCGTGGGACACGCGTGCCAGCACGTCTCGTCCCAGGGCGTCGGCGCCGAGTGGCAGAGCCCAGGTGGGCGGGGCCAGGCGGTCGGCGACGACGGCGTAGGGGTCGCGTCCGGCCCCGGCCGCCACCACGACGACGAGCGCGAGGGCACCCATCACGGCCACGATCCGCGCCCCGCGGGTGCGTCTGTGAGTCGGCGGGGCGCTGGCAATGCCACCCGCACCGGCGGCTCCGCCCAGCAGCAGCCGTCGTCCCAACGCGGCGGCACCGCCCGCCACCAGGGCGAGGGCGAGCAGCATCAGCACCCCTGCCTGTAGCGCGGGCACGTCCTGCGCGGTGGCCGCGCCGAGTAGTGCGCGGCCCAGTCCGGGGATGGCGAAGACCTGTTCAACGGCGACGGCCCCGCCGGTCAAGCCGACCACGACCAGCGCGATCTGCCCGGTCAGGGGCGCAAGCGCCCGGCGCAGCACCGCCGTGGCCAGGCGCATACCTGAGATGCCCGCGGTCACCCAACTCGTCACCCAACGCTCGGCGAACACAGCGCCCACGGCGTCGGCGAGCAGGCCGCCGAGCAGTCCTCCGGCGGGCAGTCCCAGAGCCAACGCCGGCAACACGATCTGGGCCGGTTCGCCCCAGCCGTAGGGCGGCAGCCACCCCGCGTACACCGACAATGCCAGGAGCAGCACCGGGGCGAGGAGGTACTCGGGCAGGGAGGTGAGCGCGGCGGCGGCCGCTCCCCCGCGACTGCGCCGTACCCCGGTCAGGCCGTCGCGCAGGGTGGGCGCTACCAGCGCCGCGGCAACCACCACAGCGACGGCTAGTGACGCACCCATGAGGGTCAGGGAAACCGTGAGCGCCTCCAGGGCGCCACTGCCGACGGGCTTGCCCGAGATCCAGGAGGTGCCGAGGTCGCCATGCAATAGCCCGCCCAGCCAGTGGGCGATGGAGCCCAGTGGGCCGACGCCCAGCCCAAGGCGTTCGCGGATGGCGTCGAGCACCTCCGGGGTGGCCTCCCGCTCGGCGGAGGTGGCCCGCAGGATGGTCAGGGCCGGGTCGTTGCCGGACAGCCAGGGCAGCGCGCCGATGAGGGCGACGAGTGCGGCCATGGCCGCCGCCCGGGAGGCGGCGACGATTCCGCCGTCGGGTGCGCGTCCAGTGCGGCGTATCCCGGCACGGCGCGGGCGTGGACGTGTGGCGGAGGCGTGCGCGGCGTCTTCGGCAGGGGGCCCGTTCACGCCGTCTTCCGGTGCGGATGGGAGGGTTGGGGTGTGCATAACCAACGACTCAGGCACCGGTGGTGGTTGCCGTCGTGATGAGGGCGCGTTCGCGCGGGTCTCGTTCGGCACCGGCCAGGCCCACGGCCTCTCCCTGAAGAACCCGCTCATGCAGCAGCGGGACGGCGGCTCCGGAGGCGAGGATGAGCTGCTCGGCGGCCATGATGGCGTCCTGCCGCTCGGGGCCGGCTTCCAGGGCGGCCGCCCGCGTCAGGGCGGCGTCGACGGCGTCGTCGGCCAGGAAGCAGAGGGTGAAGGAACCGGTGGAGGAGAAGTCGGACACCATATAGGCCACCGGATCGCCAGAATCCAGGATGGTTGCGCGCGACAGCAGAAAGGCGTCGAAGGTGCCCGCCAGCGCATCGCCCTCGATCTGGGAGTACTCGCGCACGTCGGTTGTGACCGTGAAGCCGACCGCCTCCAGCTGCTGGGCGATGAGGACGACGATCTCGGCGAGCTCGGGGCGGTCGGTGTAGCTGCCCAAGGTGATGGTGGTGCCTGCGGGCACCGTGCCGGCGGCGGTGATGGCGGGGAGGTCTGCGCCCTCGGCCAGACCTTTGGCGGCGACGCCGTCGGGACCGGCCCAGGCGGCGGAACCCCAGGGGCGCTTGTCCGCCGTCCAGCCCAGCGCCGGCCCCAGCAGCCCGGCGGCAACGTCGGCGTATCCCTCATACATGGTCTCCACCAGTCCCTCCACGTCGATGGCGTCGCGGGCGGCGGCCCGCAGTGCCGGGTCGGTGAAGGCGCCGTTGCGCGTGTTGAGGTAGAGGGTGGCGGTGCGCGGCATAGGGACCTCATGGAGAAGATCGGCGTCGATGGTGGCGGCCTGGGACACCGGCACCGCCTCGACTAGGTCGGCGGTGCCGGTGCGCAGGGCGGCGCCGCGGGCGGTGCCTTCGGGAACGAAGGTGACATCGATGCCGGAGGCGGCGGCCGGCTCGCCCCAGTAGTCGGCGTAGCGCTCCAGGGTGGCGGCGGCGGTGCCGTCGACGGCGGTCAGTTCGAAGGGCCCGGTGCCGTGTCCGACGGGGTCGACGGGGCCGTCGCTCGCCCCTCCCGCCGGGTAGGCAGCCTCGGCGAGGATGACCAGCTGTGGGCTGGACAGGCGCTGCGGGATGAGGGGGTCGGGGGTGGCGGTGGTGACGACGACGTCCTCACCATCAGCCGTCACGGTGAGCTCGACGCCGTCGAGGATCCGCGGGGGCGTGGTGTAGGCGGCGGCGAAGGTGAGGCAGTCGGCGACGCGCTGCGCATCCAGGGCGGTCCCGTCGTGGAAGGTGACGTTCTGGCGGATGGTGAAGCGCCAGGTGGACTCGTTGCTGCGCTCCCAGGCGGTGGCCAGCGCGGGGATGGCGTTGCCGTCGGCGTCGAGGTTGACCAGGGTCTCGGCGGTGGACCAGCGGGAGAGCTTGAAGGCGTCGTCGGAGAGCGGATTGAGGGAGCTGCGGGGCGGCTGGAGCATCGCCAGGCGGATGCGGGAGTCGGCGGGGGTGCCGGTGGTCTCCGCGCCCGATCGTGAGGAGGTGCAGGCGGCCAGTGCCCCGGCCGTGCCGACGCCGAGCAGGGCCAGGAGCGAGCGGCGGGTCAGTGCGGGGTTGGGGTTCATATGGAGGTGCTTTCTATGTTGTCGATCGATGGGACGGTATGGGGTCTGCTCGGGTTGCGCGGTGGATGAGGCGTGGCAGGAGTCAGTCGGGTAGGGCGGGGACGGCGTCACGCAGGGCACGGGCCGCCGGGTGGGTTGGGGCCTGCAGCAGTTCATCGGTGGCGGCGTCCTCCACCAGCCGCCCGCCGTCCATGACCACGCACCGCGCGCACACGCGGGCGACGGCGGCCAGGTCGTGGGACACGATGAGCAGGGCGGGCCGGGGGATCGTGCCCGCGTGGCTGCCGCCCGCCAAGCCGACGAGCAGGTCGAGAACCTGTCGGCGCAATCCGGGATCCAGTCCGGAGACGGGCTCGTCCAGGAGCAGGAAGCGGGGCGAGGGAGCCAGCGCCCGAGCGACCGCGAGGCGCTGCGCCTGGCCGCCCGAGATCTCGTGGGGACGGCGTCGCCAGCTCGAGTGCGGTAGGTCGAGGGCCTCCAGGAGGGCGATCGCCGTTTCTTCGTGCTGGCGATGGCTTCCGCTTACGCCGAGCGTGCGCAGGGGCCCGGTGATCTGGGTGAGGACGTCGCGGCGGGGGTCGAGGCTGGCGGCGGGGTTCTGGGGGACGTACTGGACGGCGCGGCGGTAGGGGTGCAGTTGGCGCGCGCCGGGACGCCGCATTCCGGTGACGGGGCGCCCGTCGAGGAGGATGTTGCCGGCGTCGCCGGGCGCGGGGCGGTCCAGCAGCACAAGCGCCTTGAGCAGGGTGGTTTTGCCGCAGCCGGAGCGGCCGAGCAACGCCACGGTCTCCTCCCGGTGGATGGTGACAGTAACGCCGTGCAGCACGGTGTGTGTGCCGGAGCGGCTGGGGTAGGAGCGACTCAGTCCGACGGCGGCCAGGCAACTGCGGCTCATGCGCCGACTCCGACGGGGCATGCGGCCCGGGTGCGTACTGCCGGGCGCGCGGAGCAACCGCAGGGGCCGGAATCGGCGTCGGCGTGGAGCGCCTCGGTGAGGGTTTCCTCGCGGGCCGCCTCGCGCATGGCCCGCGTGAGCGGATGCTGCGGACGAGTGAGAACACGCCGAGCCGGGCCTGACTCGATGACGCGGCCCCGATCCAGGACGACGATGCGGTCGCAGATCGCGGCGGCGGCCAGGTCGTGGGTGACCAGCAGCAGCGCGGGCGCAGGGTCGATGCCGGTCGGGGTGGGGCCGGCGGAAGCTTCAGGGCTGGCGGTGACCGACGTGAGCAGCTCCAGCAGCTCGGCGCGGGCGATGACGTCGAGATTGGTCGTCACCTCATCGGCGAGTAGAAGCACCGGGCGCGCCGCGAGGGCGAGGGCGACGGCGGCGCGCTGACGCTGTCCGCCCGACAGGCGTCCCGGTACCCGTCCCGTCAGCTCGGACGCTAGCCCGACGCGGGCCAGTATCCGGCGAGCGCGCCTGCGGGCCTCGGCCCGGCTGCCTCCCCCGGCGTGCACAGCCGCGGCCACCTGCGCACTCACCGGCAACAGGGGGTGCAGCGCGGTGGCGGGGTCCTGCTGGATGAGGGCGATGC
>NZ_JAWDJJ010000106.1:0-12059 GCF_032465695.1 Actinomyces sp. MRS3W | reverse complement strand
GGTGTCGAACCGTCGGGTTACGTGCCGAAGCGTCCACCCGAAGGTACGAACCGTCAGCTCTAGTGCCGAACCGTCAGAGCCCCCGACAGCACTCCCTGACACCACCCGGCGGCTCGACAACCACGAGGGGGGGCCACCGGCGCAGTCCTTCTCCCCCGGTCCACGGCCCCCACCCGCCGGCTCGGCCACAAGACACCAGCTCACCCCTCAGGTGTCAAGGCGGGGACTGTGCAGGCGCACCGCGTCGAGCGCTGACCGAGACACCACTCCAGGGCACGAGCGAGCATGCATGCAGGACGGGAGCAGCACCCGAGCCCAGGCACGTCATTAGTGCCGGTCTCGGCACGTCACAAGTGCCGGTCTCGGCACGTCACAAGTGCCGGTTTCGGTGAAGAGGTGCGGCTGTTCCACACCTCGGAAATCAATCGTCTTGGGGCAGGCGCAGGGTACGGGCCATGTCCTGGTGCCAGATGCCGGCGTCGAGGTAACGCCGCCCGGTCATCACCCGGTAGCCGCATCGCTGGTAGAAGCCCAGGGCCTGTTCCTGAGCCGCCAGCACCACGGTGACGTCGGTGGCCCCCGCACCGAGCACCGCAACGTGAGCCAGGGCGGCCTCCTCAATGGCTGCGACTAGGCGCGCACCCAGTCCGGTGCCACGGGCGCTCCGGCGTACAGCAAGGCGACCGAGATGCACCTGTCCGGGGTGGTCAGGCGCCAAGAGAAGGCGTCCGGCTCCCAGCGGGGTCCCGTCAGCGCCGGAAGCCAGCACGTGGATAGTGGTGGCTTCGAAGTCGCGGGCATCAATCTCCAGGACAAATGGAACGTCCTGCTCGCCTACGAAGACTTCCAAGCGCACATCGGTTACGCCGCGACGCAGGGCGTCCAGACGGGGATCGGCGTCGTCGCCCCGGGCGGTGGCAAAACCGATCGGCTCGACGACAGCCTGCAGGGGCGCAATATGCAAAATCGGACCGTTCGTCGGCCGCGGCTTTTGGAGCATGACTCACCTCCGGACGTGAGAACCAGCCTCATCAGATAATAAGTGCCGGCCCCGATCGGCTGTGCCGGTCTCGCGCGAGGGCGGATTAGGGCAGACGCAGGACGTCCAGGGCGTGGACCAGATCCGCGGGATACTCGGAGCGGAAAGTCATCCGCTCCCCGGTGAGCGGATGGTTGATGCTCAACTCCGTGGCATGCAGCCACTGGCGTGCGAGCCCGGTCTGCTCGCTCAGTGCAGGATCGGCACCGTAGGTGGCATCCCCCACGCACGGGTGGCCGACGGCGGCCATGTGGACGCGGATCTGATGGGTGCGTCCGGTCTCCAAGTGGACCTCAACCAGGCAGGCACGCGGCATGACCTCGATGACGTCGTAGTGGGTGATCGACTCGCGGCCGCCGTCAATAATCGCCATTTTCCATTCGCGTCCCGGATGACGACCGATGGGCGCATCAATGGTGCCCGAGGACGGGTCCAAGTGCCCCTGCACCAGTGCGTGGTAGACCTTGTCCACTGTATGTTCCCGGAAGGCACGCTTGAGAACCGAGTACGCCCGCTCGCCTTTGGCCACAATCATGACGCCAGAGGTTCCCACGTCCAGCCGGGAGACAATGCCCTGGCGTTCAGCGGCGCCGGAGGTCGCCACCCGCACGTGCATGGCCTTGAGCGCGCCGAGCACATCCGGCCCCTCCCAGCCGACGGAGGGGTGCGCGGCAACGCCCGCAGGCTTGTCGACGACGACGATGTCGTCGTCCTCGTACAGCAGCGCCAACCCGGCCACTGGTGTGGCCACCGGTTCCGCCGGACGCGGGTCGGGCAGATCAACCTCGATCATGGCACCCGTCTCTAAGCGGGCGGACTTGTCGACGTCGACGCCATCGAGGCGGACTCGGCCCTCGGTGCACATGGTTCCTACCCGGGAGCGGGACAGGCCCGTCATACGGGCGAGCGCAACATCAATGCGTTGCCCGACCAATCCATCCGGCACAGGCAGCCACCGCACGCTCATGCCGCGGGCTCCGCGTGCCGTCCCTTGCCCTCGCCGACGTGCGTACCGTCAATCTCCCGACCGCGCACAGACAACACCATGATGATGACGGCGGCGCACACGATGGCTATGTCAGCAACATTCCCCACGAACGCACCGCCGTAATCGATGAAGTCAATGACGTGTCCCCGCAGGAAACCGGGAGCGCGCATCAGCCGGTCGATGAGGTTGCCGACCGCGCCACCGAGCACCAGCCCGAGTGCTACCGCCCACCACATCGAGCCCAGCCGCCGTGAGACCCGGATGACCACCACCGTCACCGCAATCGCGATGAGGGCAAAGATCCAGGTCTGACCGGTGGCGAAGGAAAAAGCGGCGCCGGGGTTGCGTATCAGCACGAAGCTGAGCCAGTCGCCTAGCAGCTGCACGCGGTGCCCGTCAGACAGCGCGGCGACGGCCCACACCTTGGTCAGCTGATCAACTCCAACCACCCCCAGTGCGAGCGCCCACAGGACGATGAGGAAACGCCGCGGCTTTACCTCACCGGCATCGCGGCGCCGCGGGGCCGACGACGTCGCCGCTGCGTCCGTCGTCGCGGGTTGCAGGGGGGTGGGGCTTTCGCTGGAATCGCTCATGATCCTTCGCATGTTTGTACCGGGTAGCGCCGCCGGGCAGGTACTAGACACAGGCTTCGGGGGCGGCGACCCAGCGGGTCGCCGCCCCCGAAGGGTAGTTGAATCTGGGCAGGCGCCGCGTCATTCGCCACGCCCGCCGGCTCACGCTCCGCCTCAGAGGCTCGGCGTGTCAGCTTCGTTGCCGTCCTCGACGGTGGTGAGGAGGTTCTGCAGGTAGCTCTTGAGCCGGGTCCGGTAGTCGGACTCGAAGCGGCGCAGCTCGTCGATCTTGTGCTCCAGGCCGGAGCGTTCCTTCTCCAGCTGGGCGAGGGTGCGGTTGCGCTGGTCCTCGGCCTCGCGGACGACCTGCTCGCCCGTCGCACGCGCCTCGGCGACAATCCGCTCGCCCTCGGCCTTGCCGTTGGCGACGTGCTCGTCGTGCAGGCGCTGAGCCAGCTCGAGCATGCCGGAGGCGGCGGCCGGTTCCTGAGACTCCGCAACCGCAGCGGCGGGCTCCGGTGCCACAACGGGCTCCACCACGGTGGTCTCCTGCGCGGCAGCCGACGCGGGCTGAGCGCCCTCCCCCAGCTCCGCCACGCGGGCGTTCGCGGCCTCGAGCTTCGCCTTGAGGTCGGCGTTCTCGGCCTCGAGCTGGCGCATGGCCTCGACGACCTCGTCAAGGAACTCGTCGACCTCGTCCTGCTCGTATCCCTCGCGGAACTTGGTTGCCTGGAACTTCTTATTGAGGACGTCGTCTGCGGTTAGCAGCGTCATAGTCGTCACCTCGGTGTCGTTACGGAAGATGCCACGAGCACCGGATAACCGGCGACTCATGCTGACAGGTTACCTGAACTTCAGGATCAGGCCATATTGAGAGGGGCATGTCACGCACACAACGTCACACTAGCGTTACACAGCGGCCCTTATATCACGCTACCATGACATCACCACGACCGTTGTGTCTTCGCTGTGATGATGTCGTGTTTCTCAGTGCGCTCGCCAGCGGATGTCAGACCAGCAGCAGGAGCAGGCGCTGGACAATGATGATCCCGAACCAGAGGACGAGGAAGCTGAGATCGATTCCAACCGCCCCCATACGCACCAAGGGCACGAAGCGGCGGATCTGACGCAGGGGCGGATCCGTCAGCCCGTACACCACATTGGCCAGAACCAGCACCACGCCGGTCGGCCGCCAGCTCCGGGAAAACATCTGGATCCAGTCCAGCACCACCCGGATGAGCAAGATGAGTACGTACAGGTTGAGCAGGCTCGACAGAATCGAGACCAGTGAGGCCATGAGCACTGCGAGAGGCCTGCTCAGCTCTGGTTGAAGAAGCGGCCGCGAGCGTCTTCAGCACCCTCACCGTCGTCGATCTCAACTGACGCGGGCGTGAGTAGGAACACACGCGGCGTGACCCGCTCAATCGCGCCATGCAGGCCGAATACCAGGCCGGCCGAGAAGTCGACCATGCGCCGGGCGTCGGACTCGCTCATATTCGTGAGGTTGACAATGACCGGCACACCATCACGGAAGGACTCTCCGATGACGCGAGCCTCGTTGTACGTGGAGGGGTGCACCGTGACAATGCGACGCAGATCGGGAGAGTCCACCGGCGCGGGAGTCTCCTCGAAGGGAGCCTCGTAGACATTGCCGGTGGTTTCGTGGCCGGTGAAGTCCTCGTTGTAGTCGTCGGCGAAGTCGGCATCCGCGGTCTCAGAGACCTCGTCGTAGCCGGTATCTGCGGGCTCGGAGTAGCCGAGGAAGTTGGTCATCTTGCGCAGCGCGCTCATGAGTTGCTCCTTGTCCGTCCGGTCCCTGCGATCCGGACGTGGTTGACGGTATCGGGCCGAGGCGGCAGCTGCCCTCATTCGTCGCGGCGTGTCCCCCCGGAAGTCGCCGCTACATTCCCGATCCGGCCGCGACGGCGATTCCGGCCTGACGGCCAGTGACACCGCAACGCCGGTAGGAGTACAGCTCTTCGTCCTCATAGGTGCACCGGCCGATCCGGCTCACGTGATGCACTCCGGCGCGTTCGAGCTGGGCGGTAATGCCGGCGACGAGGTCGATGCCGGGGGTGCCCCAGCGTGTGGTGGTGGCGCAGGCGGGTTCGGTCTGCGCAGCCAGGGCGTGCAGCTCGGCAGAGACCTCATAGCAGGCGCCACAGATGGTGGGGCCGATGACGGCGTGAATGCCGGCCGGCTCCACACCGACAGCGCTCAAGGCAGCGATGGCAGCCGGAATAATGCCGGACAGTGTGCCTGCACGTCCGGCATGCACCGCCGCCACCATCGTGCCGTCGGCGGAGGCGAGCAGCACCGGGGCGCAATCGGCCACAAGCACGGCGGCGGCCGCCGGAACCTGCGTGACATGGCCGGCCTCGCGCGTGTTGAGCAGGAGCGCGTCGGCAGTGGGCGTGGTCTCAAGGGCCGCCGGGGCGATGCGGGCGGAGTGAACCTGGTTCATCCAGGCAATGCCCCTCCGCCGCCCCGCGGGCGCTCCGAGGCCGAGCACCTGTTCTAGCGCAGCCCGGTGTGCTCGAACGCGGTCGGGCTCATCGCCGACGTGCAGGGCGAGGTTGAAACCCGCGTACGGGTCGCCCTGCACGACGGGCTTCGACGCCATGGAGCGGGTGGTGAAGTACCCGCGGGCGCCAACGCCCAGTTCGACGGCGATGAGCCCAGCTGTGTGCTCGGCCACCAGTCAGCGCAGGAAGTCGGGCAGGTCGATGTCGTCCTTGTCGGCGTCGACACCGATGACCCGCGGAACCGTCAGCTCCGGCTCGGCCTCCGGCAGGGTGTCGTCGACATACGTCGGCACCTCGGCCGTGGTGGGGGCAGTCACCGTCGGCACCGGACGGGTGATCGGGTTCTCGGCGGCATGTGCACCGCCGCGCGCCGGCGTCGGTTCTGCCGTCCGGGCCGGCGCGGCGGTGGCCGCCGCCCGCGACAGCGCCGCATCGGAGGCGGAGTCGGGAACGGGCTCCTCGTCGAATCCGGCCGCGATGACGGTGACACGCACCTCGTCCCCGAGGGCGCCGTCGACCACGTTGCCGAAGATGATGTTGGCCTCGGGGTGCACGGCCTCGCGCACCAGGTTGGCGGCCTCGGAGATCTCGAACAGGCCCAGGTCGCTTCCGCCCTGGAAGAAGAGCAGCACACCGTGGGCGCCGTCGATCGAGGATTCCAGCAGCGGAGAAGCGATGGCCTGCTCGGTGGCGGTGAGAGCACGGTCCTCCCCCGTTGCGGAGCCGATGCCCATGAGGGCGCTGCCGGCATCCTGCATCACCGACTTGACGTCGTTGAAGTCAACGTTGATGAGGCCCGGGGTGGTGATGAGCTCGGTAATGCCCTGGACACCTTGCAGCAGCACCTGGTCGGCCTGCTTGAAGGCGTCGACGACGCTGATGTTGCGGTCGGCGATCTGCAGTAGCCGGTCGTTGGGGATGACGATGAGGGTGTCCACCTCGGCACGCAGGTTGGTTACGCCGTCCTCGGCCTGGGTGGCGCGGCGGCGTCCCTCGAAGGCGAAGGGGCGGGTCACCACGCCGATGGTGAGCGCCCCGAGGGAGCGGGCCACCTTGGCGACGACGGGTGCGGCACCGGTTCCAGTGCCGCCGCCCTCACCGGCGGTGACAAAGACCATGTCGGCGCCTTCGAGGGCCTCCTGGATGTCGTCCTGGTGGTCCTCAGCCGCCTTGCGTCCGATGGTCGGGTCGGCACCGGCTCCCAGCCCGCGGGTCAGATTACGCCCGACGTCGAGCTTGGTGTCGGCGTCGGACATCAGTAGCGCTTGAGCGTCGGTGTTGACGGCAATGAACTCGACGCCGCGCAGGCCGGCCTCGATCATCCGGTTGACGGCGTTGACGCCGCCGCCGCCGACGCCCACCACCTTGATGACTGCTTGATAGTGCTGCGATTCCGCCACTGTCTGCCTCCGCGATTCCGTGCCGAGCCCCGTGGGACTCCCCTCAACCTTCAACCTGAAGTCGAGGTCTATACTTATGTCATTCTTCCGATGACGTGCCCAACGCTATGGGTCCCCCAGCCGCCTCCCAAGCATTTTGGTTCGGCGTGTCAGGAGGTGGTTGGAGCATGCGGGCTGGATACGTCGTAGGTCTGCGCCTCCTGCCCGAGCAGCACCTTGAGCACCTCCGCCTTCAGCGCGCTGTCTGTGGCATCCCCCCACACCACGGTGGCGCCGCTGGCGAGCGTCAAAGTCACCTGTCCGGTGCCTGAGACACTGCCCTCGCTCACCTGCGCACGCACGTCGGCATCCAGGCTGCCGATCGCCTCGGTGAGAGCCGATACCTGCGCCTCGGATAGTTCCTGGCCGGATTCCGCCTTGATGACGGCCAGGCCCTCGGGCGCCTGCGTGCGCGTTTCCAGGACCACCGCTTCGCCGTCGAGCACCTCGTAGCCGTCAGTAACCTGGCGGACCGCCACCGGCACGCGCATGGTGAGGGTGACCGCCAGGCCGTGCGGCCAGGAGCGTGTCACCGCCGCCGACTGCACCCGGATCAGGGAGTCGGCCACCTCATCCCCCAGGGCGGCAACATCAAGGCGCAGCAGGGACTGGCCAGCGTGGTCGGCCA
The DNA here is from genome assembly GCF_032465695.1 of Actinomyces sp. MRS3W. Taxonomy (NCBI): domain Bacteria; kingdom Bacillati; phylum Actinomycetota; class Actinomycetes; order Actinomycetales; family Actinomycetaceae; genus Actinomyces; species Actinomyces sp. MRS3W. Next base: position 4,868 of record NZ_JAWDJJ010000106.1, on the reverse strand, counting down.
GCGTCTCCTGCACCGCCTGCGCATCCACGGTGCCATCGGAGCCGGAGATGGTGATGTCCGCGGTGCGCAGCTCGAGCAAGGGCGAGAACAGCGCCGCCCACACGAGCAGGATCACCGCGCCCACGGCGCCGGTCAGCGCCAGGAGGCGGCCGCGGCGCAGTCGGCGGCGGGCGCGACGGCGTTCATCCAGTCGGTCGGTCAGCCCGGTGGAGACAACCCGATCGCGATGGCCGGCCCGGGCGGGCAGCGCTCCGGTCGCCGGCTCATATTCGAATTCCGTGATGACGGCGCCCGCATGAGGGGACGCCGCAGTTGCGGTCTCGTCCTCGTCGCGAGTCGTCGGGCGCTCGGCATCCGGAACGGTGGCATAGTCCTCGTTCTCGGGTTCGCCGGTGTGACGGGGGCGGGGCGGGCTCGGCTTCCTCATCGTGGCGTATCCGTGGCCCCGCGCTCGGCGAGCGCCTCGAGAATGACGGCACCGAGGCGGGTCACGTCGCCGGCGCCGATGGTCAGGATGAGGTCCCCGGGCCGGGCATCGGCGGCGGCAGCGAGGGCTGCCGCGTGGGCGTCGGCGATGTAGCGGGCGTGGGCCGGTATCTGGTCGGTGATGCACTGCCCGGTCACGTCGGGGAAGTCCTCCTGACGCTCACGGGCGGGGTAGATCGCGGTGACGATCGTCTGGTCGGCACCGGCGAGGGCCGCACCGAAGCGGTCGGCGAAGTTGCGGGTGCGGGAGAACAGGTGCGGCTGGAACAGGGCGATGACGCGCCCGCCGCGAGCGTCGGCGACCTCGCGGGCGGCCGCCAGCAGAGCCACGATCTCGGTGGGGTGGTGGGCGTAGTCATCAATGACGCGCACGCCGCCCACCTCGCCCCGCGCCTCGAAGCGACGGCCGGTGCCAGCAAAACTGCCCAGTGCCTGGGCCATGGCCTCCGGCTCGACGCCGAGCTCGAGTCCGGCGGCCCAGGCACCGGCGGCGTCCAGAGCCACATGATCGCCGGGGAGGGACAGCTCCAATGCCACCGGCCCGAGCAATTCACAGTTCTCCGGCCGCACCGGACGGGAGCCGCCCTCATCCGTCTGCCGCCAGCGGGTCAGACGGGCACTGGTACCAGTGGCGCGCCGGTCGAGGATCTCGACCTGCACGTGGGCGTCGCCGACAAGACCGCCATCCTCGCGCAGCTGTGGGCTGCAAGTGCCATACGTGGTCACCGCCGTGCCCCGGGCGGCCGCAGCATGTGCCAGGCGCAGGGCACCGGCGTCGTCGGCGCAGACGATGAGCCTGCCTCCCGGACGCAGCCTCGCGGTGAAGTCGACGAAGGCCTGTGCGAATGCCGCAGCGGTGCCGTAGTTGTCCAGATGATCGGGTTCGATGTTGGTGACGATCTCGAGGGCGGGCTCGTAGTTGAGGAAAGAGCGGTCGGACTCGTCGGCCTCGGCAACGAAGGCGGGTCCGGCGCCCACCCGGGCACCGGTATTGAGGGAGCGCACCACTCCCCCGATGGCGAAGGAGGGGTCCTGGCCGACGGCGGTGAGCGCGTGAGCGAGCATGCCGGAGGTGGTCGTCTTGCCGTGGGCGCCGGCGACGGCAACGAAGTCGCGTCCGCGCGCGGCCAGCGCCAGGGCCTCGGAACGGTGCATCACCGGCTGCCCGCGCCGACGGGCCGCACGCAGCTCTGGGTTGGTGTCTTTAATCGCGGTGGATACCACGACGGTGGCGTCGGCCGGAACGTTGGCGGCGTCGTGGCCGAGGTGCACCGTCAGGCCCATCTCACGCAGTCGGTCGAAGGCGTCACCGCCGCCGGCATCCGAGCCGGTGACGACCGCGCCTCGCTCAGCCAGAATCTCCGCAACCACGCTCATGCCGGCACCGCCAATGCCGATGAGGTGGAAGGCGCGGCCGGCCAGATCGTCCGCCGGGGGGATGGAGGTACGGTCCGGGGTCATCGGTTCTGCTCCTCATCGGTGGATCCGGGATGGTCCTTGCCGGAGCCGGCTGGCGGCGCAGCCGGGCGCGCAACCTCGCGAATGAGTTGAGCCAGACGCTCGGCACCGTCCCGCACCCCGGTGGAGGCCGCCGCCTGGGCCACCCGCTCGCGTCTGGCGGAGTCGGTGAGCAGGTCGGTGAAGGCGAGGACGTCCTGTGCCCTGAGGTCGGCGTCGTCCACCAGCTGGCCACCACCGGCCGCCACGCAGTCGGCGGCGTTGAGACGCTGCTCGCCGTTGCCGATGGGCAGCGGGACATACAGAGCCGGCAGGCCGAGTGCGGTCAGCTCGGCGACGGTACCCGCGCCGGAGCGACAGATAACGCCGTCGGCGCAAGCGTAGGCCTGCTCCATCGCGGTGAGGTAGTCCAGCACGTGGTAGCGCGTTGCCGCATCCCCCGCCTGGGCCACCGCAGCGCGGACGGGCGCGTCCTTGCCGCGTCCGGTCAGGTGGAGGACCTGCAGGCCCTCGGGTAGCTCGCCGATGCAGGTGCACATGACCTCGTTGAGATGTTGCGCCCCCAGCGAGCCGCCGGTCACCAGGAGGGTTGGAGCGTTCGGGTCCAGGCCCAAGGCGTCGGCTCCGGCGCGGCGGGTAGCGGCGGCATCGGCGCGCAGCCGATCCACCAAGCCGGAGATCGCCGGGCGCAGCGGCAGGCCGGTGATGTCGGTGCGGCCGTGGGAGGCGGCCAGCGGTGTTGAGGCGAAGGTCAGGGCGACTGCGGCGGCCCAGCGGGCGCCGAGCCGGTTGGCCAACCCCGGACGCGCATTCTGTTCGTGAATCACCACCGGGATGTCGGCACTGCGGGCGGCCAGGTAGGCGGGAGTGGAGACGAATCCACCGAAGCCGACCACGACGTCGGCACCGACACGTTCAATAGCAGCTCGCGCCGCGGCGACGGCTTTGCGCAGACGGCGGGGCAGTAGCAGCAGGTCACCGGTGGGGCGGCGGGGCATGGGCACACGCGGGACGTAGGCCAGCTCGTAGCCGGCCTCGGGGACGAGCCGCTGTTCCAGGCCCTCGGCGGTGCCCAGCACCAGGATGCGCGTATCCGGGTCGCCTCCGGTGGCGCCGTCGCGCAATGCCGCGGCCGTAGCCAGCAGTGGGTTGACATGGCCGGCGGTGCCGCCGCCCGCCAAAAGTACGCGCAGCGGCCGGGCTCCGCGCGCGGCAGCATCCGGAATGGGGGTCTCAGACACGTTTCCTCCTGCGAGGTGCAATGACGGCCAGGGTACGGCGTACGGCCCCGGTGCGGGAGCGCAGTGCCTCGGGCGCGCCGGGCTCGTTGCGGGCGAAGGCGAGCAGCACTCCCAGTGCCAGCAGCACCGACACCAGTGCGGAGCCGCCGGCACTGACCAGGGGCAGGGGGACGCCCAGCACGGGTAGCAGCCCCACCACGACGCTCATGTTGATGAGGGCCTGTCCGACGATCCAGGTCATGATGCCGCCGGTGACCACCGAGATGTACAGGGAGTCGCAGCGCCGGATGATGCGTATGCAGCACCAGGCAATGACCCCGAACAGGATGATGACGGACAGGGCGCCGACAAGTCCGAACTCCTCGCCAAGGACGGCGAAGATGTAGTCGGAGTCGGCCTGCGTGAGGTAGCCCCACTTCTGGCGGGAGGAGCCGGGGCCCACACCCCACCAGCCACCGGTGCCCAACGCATAGCGCCCGTGCAACGGCTGGTAGCCGACGTCGAGCGGGTCGTAGCGGTCTGGGTGCAGCCAAGCCAGGATACGGGCACGGCGGTTGGCCGACAGCATCGAGGCAGCCGCGAAGGCAACCAGGCCGAGCAAGCCCAGGCTGGCGAACCAGCGCCAGCCGAGCCCGCCCAGCCACAGGGCTCCGGCCACGAGCAGGGTCAGCACAATGACCGTGCCAAGATCGCCGCCGGCCATGACCAGGCCGATGCCCACTCCGGCAGGCAGCAGGATCCAGCCGGCGAAGCGGGCGAACTTGCGCCACGTGTCCACGCCACCCAGGAACGCGTCCCGGCGCTTGGAGACCATGGCGCCCAGGTACAGGCACAGCCCCAGCTTGATGAACTCTGACGGCTGGGCAGTGCCCAGGCCGGCGGGCAGCCGGATCCAGTTGCGGTTGCCGTATACGTCAATGCCGATGCCGGGGACGAAGACGAGCAGTTGCAGGGCGAAGGCGGCCAGGAGCACCAGCCAGGCGAAGCGTTTGAGCCCCCACAGCGGCAGCCGCGAAATGCCGACCATGCCCAGGATCCCGGCGACGGCGAACACGAGGTACTTGGAGAAGCTGGTGAAGGCATTGCCGCCTTCGGCGGCGGTGGTGACCGACTGGACCGAGAAGACCATGATGAGTCCGAAGGTGAGCAGCGCCAGCGTGGTGATGAGCAGTGCGTAATAGGTGAGCGTGCTGCGTTCGCCGGCCACGGGGCCGTCAGGTCCGGTCAGCCGGCGCCACCAGGTGGCTTGGCCGCGACGTCGTGAGGTGCCCGCGCCGGGCGATTCGGTGCGGGTGGCGTCCCCATCCGCCGTAGCCGAGCGGGTCTGCTTGGACTTGCCCGAGGCCATGTCAGCTCCCGTCTCCGGGGGCGTGCGCGGCGGCTTCGCGTGCCGCCGCGGCGAATAAGTCTCCGCGCTGTGCATAGGAGGTGAACTGGTCCCAGGAGGCGCAGGCGGGGGCGAGCATGACGGTGTCGCCCGGGCGAGCCATGGCGGCGGCCGCCGCGACCGCGGCCTCGGTGACGGCGTCGGGATCGCCGTCGGCGATGGCGCTGACCGGCACGTCGGCCGCCTCCCGGGCGAGCGCGTCCCGAATGGAGGTCTGATCCTTGCCGATGACGACGACGCCGCGCAGGTGCGGGCGGACGGCACGCACCAGGTCGAAGAAGGCGGCGCCCTTGGTG
>NZ_JAWDJJ010000105.1:0-38231 GCF_032465695.1 Actinomyces sp. MRS3W | reverse complement strand
GTCTGCGTGTCGCACCGCACCGATCCAGCACCACGCCAGCTGGGCGTCGCGTCCCGATTCCTGGCGGCTCGACACCGTGCTGGCGCATGTGGGCACCGGCACGGACCCGGCCACCGGCGCGATCACCACGCCGATCCACCTGTCCACCGCCTTCGGTCACCCGGGGCTGCAGCAGTCGACCGGCTACGACTACACGCGCACCGCCTCCCCCACCCGCGACGTCCTCCAGGATGCCCTGGCCCGGCTGGACGGCGGGACCGCCGGCTTCGCCCTGACCTCCGGGATGGCGGCGGTACAGCTGACCGTCACCGCACTGGCGCCGCACGGCTCGCGCATCGTTGCCCTGGAGGATCTGTACGGCGGCACCTACCGGTACCTCAAGGGTTTGGCCGACGACGGCGCCTACGAGGTCGACTTCGTCGTCGGCGAGGCGGGATTGCATCAGGCGCTGCGCCGGCCCGCCGCCCTCGTCATCATCGAGACCCCCACCAACCCCATGATGAACGAGTTGGACATTGCGGAGGTCGCCCGTTGGACGCATGCGGCCGGCGCCCTGCTGGCGGTGGACAACACCTTCTACACCCCGGTGATCTGCCGTCCACTGGAGCTGGGCGCCGACATCGCCGTGTACTCGGCCACGAAGTACCTGGCCGGACACAACGACGTCATGGCGGGCGCCGTCGTCGTCGCGGACCCGGGGCTGGGTGAGCGGGTCCAGTACCAGCTCAACACCACCGGCGCGACGCTCGGCCCCTTCGACGCCTTCCTGCTGCTGCGCGGCCTCAAGACCCTGTCCCTGCGCATGCAGCGTCACGAGGCGAACGCCCGGCGGGTGGCGGAGTTCCTGCGCGCCGATGAGCGGGTGGTGCGGGTGCTCTACCCGGGGCGTTCCGGCATGGTGTCCTTTGAGCTCGCACGCGGGCTCGACGTCGCCGCCTTCTTGGGGGCGGTGCGCGTCTTCACCTTCGCCGAGTCGCTGGGCGGGGTGGAGTCGCTGGTGACCTGCCCGGCCGTGCAGACGCATGCGGACGTGCCGCCGGCCACGCGCGTCGCCTACGGGCTCACCGACCAGCTGTTGCGGCTGAGTGTCGGCATTGAGGACGCCGACGACCTCGTCGCGGATCTGCGCCAGGCCTTGGACCGGGCGGGCACGACGGCATGAGCGATGTCGCAAGCCATCCCCTGCGTCACCATATCGACCGGTTTGGGCACGTTATTAGTGCCGGTTTCGGTGAATGAGGGCGTGCATGATCGCCGGCCTCGCCGGAACCCAGCTGCTGGCTCACAACCCGGCTGCCTTCACCAGCTCACCGGCACCGGCGCCCCTTCGCGGTAGCCGGAGGCGGACTGGATGCCCACGATGGCGCGTTCGCGGAACTCGGGGATCGTGCCCGCGCCGGCGTAGGTGAAGGAGCTGCGTACACCCGCGACGATCGAGTCGATGAGGTCCTCCACGCCGGGCCGCTCGGGGCTGAGGTACATGCGCCCGGCACTAATGCCCTCCTCGAACAGGGCTTTGCGAGCACGGTCGAAGGCGTTCTCCCCCTCGGTGCGGTCCGCGACAGCGCGAGCCGAGGCCATGCCGAAGCTCTCCTTGTAGGGGCGGCCCTCGGCGTCGTACTGGATGTCGCCCGGGGACTCGTGGGTGCCGGCGAACCAGGACCCGATCATGACGTTCGAAGCGCCGGCCGCGAGCGCCAGGGCCACGTCGCGCGGATGGCGCACCCCGCCGTCGGCCCACACGTGGGCCCCCAGGCGGGCGGCCTCCTGGCTGCACTCGAGGACGGCGGAGAACTGGGGGCGGCCGACACCGGTGGCCATGCGGGTGGTGCACATGGCGCCCGGCCCCACCCCCACCTTGACGATGGAAGCGCCGGAGGCGACCAGGTCGCGCACACCCGCGGCAGTCACCACGTTACCGGCGACAATCGGGAAGTCGTCCGGCAGGACGGCACGTACCGCGGCGACCGCCTCCATCATGTGGTCCTGGTGCCCGTGGGCGGTGTCGACGACGATGACGTCCACCCCGGCGTCGGCGAGTTCGGCCGCCCGGCGGGCCGGGTCGCCGCTCATGCCGATGGCTGCGCCTACGCGCAGTCTCCCGGCGGGGTCGACGGCGGGACGGTAGATGGTGGAGCGCACCGCGCCGGAGCGGGTGAGCAGGCCGACCAGGGAGCCGTCGGTCGCTACCACCGGCGCCAGGGTGCGGCGGACGGCCTGGAGCCGGTCGAAGGCCTCGCGCGGGTCGATGCCCTCGGGCAGGGTGACCAGCTCGGTGCTCATGACCCGCCGCACCTGGGTGAAGCGGTCGACGTCGGAGACATCGCGCATATTGACCATGCCGATGGGTGCGTTGGTGTCCGCGTCGACGACGACGGCGGCCCCGTGAGCGCGTTTAGGGATGAGGCCGAGGGCGTAGCCGCAGGTGTGGTGCGGCTTGACGGTGACCGGGGTGTCGTAGACGAGGTGAGAGGCCTTGACCTGGGCGACCGTGTCGATGACAACGTCGGCGGGGATGTCTTGCGGAATGATGACGATGCCGCCGCGGCGGGCGACGGTTTCGGCCATGCGCTTGCCGGCGACGGCGGTCATATTGGACACCACCAGGGGGATGGTGGTGCCGGTGGCATCGTCGGTGGTCAGGTCCACGCCGGTGCGCGATCCCACCGCGGAGCGGGAGGGGACCATGAATACATCGTCGTATGTGAGGTCGAAAGTGGGCGCCATGCCGTTGAGAAACTTCACTAGAAGATTCTACGGCGGCATGGCGCCCGTCTGGACTCACAACGACGTCGAGGTGAGACCTCGAGCATACGAGGTAGTCGGCCACGACGCGGGCAAGCCCCTCCAGAACGCTCCCCTGGGGTGCTGGGGTGTCTTGTGGCTTCTGGGTCTGTTGGATTTCATGGGCTCTGGGAGTGTCAGAAGTCATGAGGCTCTGGCGGGAAGTCATGGCCCTGTGTCGGTGGAGCGTTATGGCGCTCGTGAGGGCCCGGGGGCGGGGCGTATAGCGGTGCGGGACGCGACTCGGAGCACGCGGGTCGTCGTTGCCGCGGTCTATGGAACGCCACTTCGCCGCCCAGTACGCCGGTGAGGGGTCTGCTGGAGGCCTGTGGGCCATACAGCGGACCCCGAAGTGGCGTAGCAGACCCTGAACGGGTGTAGTAGACCGTGAGGTGGCGTAGTAGATGCCGCAGGGTGCAGGGCGGGCGTCATGGCGGGGTGCCGCCGTGGATGTGCGGGCACTCAAGTGGGGCCGGTGGCAACACGGCACGCATCCCGCGCCCAAGTAGGCCCCTCGACACCCAATGGAGGGCGCCGGCCCGGCAGCGGAGCGGGGGAACAGTCCAAAAGTGTCCATCTGTCGCAACTTTTGCGGCCCACACCGACCGGTATCTTCCAGAAACCGTCTCTGACCTGGGCGAATGCGATGAAGGCTGCCTGCCCGCACCGCCCCGCGGCTCAAAAGTTGCGACCAATGGACACCTCACCACCCACTGGCCTTGAAACGGCTGCCGCCCACTGGCCTGGAGACGGCTAGCACCCCCACCGCCACCGGTCTGGAGGCGGCCTGCGCTAGCTTCCGCCAGGTCCCTCAACACCCACCCCCAGCCCAAACGGCCACCACACGACAAGACGCACCCACTGGTAGCGCCAAAAGCCACGAGATTCAACCCTCCCACAAGCGAGAACACACCACAGCGCGAAAGCCCTCCAGAACGCACCCTAGGGGTGCGTTCTGGAGGGCCGTGTAGCGTTCTCGCGGACTAACCCGCGTGCTCGACGCCGGGCGGACGGGTGAGCACCCCGTCCGCCCGGGGTCGGCTCAGCGGATCGCGAAGTGGCGCCCCAACATCACTGGGCAGCCAGCACTGGACTCAGGCGTCCTGCTCGGGGTCCTTACCGACGAGGAAGGCGTAGCAGAAGCCGGCGATGGCCGCCCCCAGGAGCGGGGCGACGATGAACAGCCACAGCTGGCCGGGGGCCCCGTTGCCGGCCTCGAAGGCGACGGCGATGGAGCGGGCCGGGTTGACCGAGGCGTTGGTGACCGGGATGGAGACCAGCAGGATGAGGGTCAGGGTCGCGCCGATGGCCAGCGGGGCGAAGCCCTTGGGGGCGCGGGAGTCGGTGGCGCCCAGGATGACGATGAGGAAGATCGCAGTCATGACCAGCTCACAGATGAAGCCGGCGGCCATGCCGTAGCCGTGCGGGGAGTGCTCGCCGTAACCGTTGGCGGCAAAACCGTTGGCGGCGGCGTCGAAGCTGTCCGCGCCGGAGGCGATGGCGTACAGGACGCCGCCACCCACGAGGCCGGCCACAACCTGGATGCACCAGTAGGGCAGGACGTCCTTCCAGGCGAAGCGGCCGGCGACAGCCAGGCCCAGGGTGACGGCGGGGTTGAAGTGGCCGCCGGAGACAGCGCCGACGGCGTAGGCCATGGTGGTCACGGCCAGGCCGAAGGCGAGGGCCACGCCGAGGTAGCCGATGCCGACGGGGAAGCCGGCGTCGGTGGTGGCGGTGGCGGCGAGGACGGCGGAGCCGCAGCCGGCGAAGACGAGCCAGAAGGTACCGAGGAACTCGGCGCCGAGGCGCTTGGACAGGGGAGCCATGAGGGCCTTTCGTAGTCGTACAGGTGATTCAGGTAAGTGAGTCGGGCGCCAGGCGTGAACCTTGAGTGCTGGACTTCCCGACGGCGTCTCCACGCGCGGCGCCTCAAGCAGTCCGCCGGGGCGACGCCGCATGCCCCTGGGGGCATGGAAAACGCCCCGCAACACCGACTGTACAGCCGATGACGGGGCGTCAGTGCGCCAGAAGGGACTCGAACCCCCAACCTTCTGATCCGTAGTCAGATGCTCTATCCATTGAGCTACTGGCGCAATCCGGTTCGGACATTCCGGAACCTTACTCGACCTGCCGGTGCCCCACAAATCCAGCGGCCGTGAATCTGGGCACAGCCCCGGCGGGCGCCGGGCGTCGTCGACGTGACGCGCCCGCCGGGGCTGGCTTCAGTGCCCGATTCTCACCTTCAGCGGTACCGCCGCCGTAGCAGCAACAGCACGCAGCCTCCGACCACGAGGCTGGCGGCAACGAGGATGAGTGCGGTGTAGGCGCCGGTACGCGCCAGCGAGTGCACGGATGTGGCTGCGGCAGCCTGCGTCTGCGAAGTGACGGAATCAACCCCGCCGCCGGACGAACCGGTCGGTCCCGACGACGGCGCCCCTCCCCCACCGGTATCGGTGCTCGGGGCGGACGACGGCGTGGACGGCCCCGCGGTCGTCTCACCGGTCGGCGCCGCCGTTGGTGCGGCGGTTGGCTCGGCCGTCGGGTCCGGCGCGGCCGTCTCCTCCCCGGCCACCCGCAGCTCGGCGACGCTGACGCCATTGCTCTCGCCCGTGCTCGTATTGGTCAGTTCCACACGCACGTACCGCCCGCGCACGCTCTGGTCGAGTTCCAGAATCGTCGGAGCCCACCGGGTGGCGTCGATCTGCGCCGAGCCCGCCTGCTCCCAGTTCTCCCCGTCCGCCGACACGTACGCCGTCAGCTCGGTGGCGTGGGCGGCATCGGCGGTCTGGTCAGGCGTGTAGTGGATCTTGGTCACGTCGTAGGTGGCACCCAGGTCGAGCACGTAGTCGGCCTGCCCGGACGACTCAGCATCGGTGGTGAAGATGTTGTCATCCACGGCGGCATCGGCACCCTCGGGCGCGGTCGCCGCGAGGGAGGACTGTGGGAGGTAGCCATCGGTCTTCCAGTCGATGGCGATCTCCGGGGAGTTCCACACCGCCCAGTCGGCGGCGTCAGCGCAGTCATCGCCCGCGGGGCACACGCGCACCGTCAGCTGGTAGTCCCCGGTAGGGGCCTGCTGCACGTCGCCGTTGGCGTCAAGGTAGCCGCCGTACCAGACGAAGTAGGGGCGCTGGCCGCGCACGTATGCGCTGGCGTCGTAAGTGGCGGGGCCGAGGTAGGTGACGGTGCCGTCGTTGTAGACCCGGGAGACCTCCAGGACGGAGCCCCGGTAGGGAATGAGCGGCTCGATGAGCACTGCCGGCAGGTCCTCATAGGCGCCTTCGGTGGTGCGGGTCGAGTCGCCGAACACGTAGCTGCCGGTGTCCACGGGCTTGGCGTCGAGGTCGACGACGGCGGTGGCGTCACCGAAGACCTGCGCGGCGGCGAGGTTCCCGGCGATTCCCGAATACGGGATGCGGACGGTGCCGTCGGCCTGCCCGGTGGCCCCGTCGGTGGGGGTGAGGACGACCCAGCCGCCGTAGAAGTCGCCGTCGGCGGCGTCGGCGGGGGCGGTGATGGTGACCGACAGCGTCGTGGTCCCGCCCGCCGGGACGGTGACGGAGGTGCCGTCGGTGGAGACGCTCGCCGGGGTGGTGGTGCCCTGCTGCGGCGTGGGTGAGGCGCCGGTGACAGTGACGGCATCGGTGTGTGAGAGCGCGTAGGTGACGGCCTCGGCGCCCTGGTTGGTGAGCGTCACCTCCTGGGTATTGCCGTCCGGGTAGTGCTCGGACTCGCCGAGGTTGAGGACGGAGGCGCTGGTCCGGGTGGTGGCCCGGATGGCGGCGTCGACGTCGATGAGCCCGGCGCCCTGGTGGGCCACCGGTTCCAGGAGGCCGGCATCCTCGCTGCCCGCCCAGGCCAGTGGGGTGGCGGTGGAGCGGAGTCGCCAGGAGATGTCCTCGACGACGTCCACGCCCCCGGCCGTCTTGATCTCGGGGTGGGATTGCAGTATGAGGGCGGCGGCGCCGGCGAGGTAGGGGGCGGACATGGAGGTGCCGGACACGGACTGGTAGCCGCCCTCCTCCAGGGGCCAGGTTGACCAGATGTAGCCGCCGGGTGCGACGACGTCGGGTTTGAGGCTCAGGTCCTCGCTCAGGCCCCAGGCGCTGAAGGAGGAGACCTCCCCGCCGGTGGCGATGTTGAACTCTGCGGATTCTTCGGAGAAGGCCAGCTGAGAGTCGTCGGCCAGGGAGACGCGGATGGCGTCGCCGTCCTCCTGGGAGATGGCAACCGCCGGGATGGTGATGGTCGAGGCGCCGCCGGTGAGGGTGACGCCAAAAGCGCCGGCGGCGTTGTTGTCGAAGATGACGGCCACAGCACCGGCGGCCTCGGCGTTGGCCGCCTTGTCGTAGAAGGAGCAGCCGCCGCGTCGCACGAGCACCACCGCGCCGCTGAACGCGTCGGCGGAAACGGGCTGGCACAGCAGGGAGGCGTCGGTGGTCTCGTCGCCGCCGTCGGCCGCCGGGTCCCCGGCGGCAACGAGGGGGTAGTGGGCGTCGTCGTCACGGACCACGGAGGTGGCGCCGCCCTCGGCGAGGCTGTAGAGGTAACGCACCTCGGTGCCGGAAGACTGCGAGGAGACGGCCAAGTAGTAGCTCTCGGCGATGGTGTTGTCGACGCTGCCGGCGCTCAGCACGTGTGCCCCGGCGGCGGGGGCGCCCAGGCTCCAGCGGCCGGACTCGCCGGCGTTGCCCTGAGCGGCGGTGACCACGATGCCCCGGGCGGCGAGGCTCTCGGCGGAGGCGGTGATCGGGTAGTCCGAGGTCACCATGTAGTCGGCGCTGATGGACAGGTTGACGATGTCCATGCCGTCCTCGGCGGCGCGCTGCATGGCCACGGCGATGACCTCGGCGTCGGAGCTGCCCTGGCAGCCGAAGACCCGGTAGGCGCCGATTTCGGCGTCGGGGGCGACGCCGGTGACCTCGTCGGTGCCGGCTGTACCGTGAGCGGCGGCGATGCCGGCGACGTGGGTGCCGTGGCCGGAGCAGTCGTCGGGGTAGGCGTCGGGGACGGGCGTGTAGGCGGCCTGCAGGTCCTGCGCGGCCACGGCCGGGTCCCCGTAGGCGTCGCCGACGAAGTCGAATCCGGCGGTCACCTTGGCGTTGGGGAAGCTGCTGGAGCCATCGCCCTCGGTAGCCGGCGTGCCGGCGGAGCCGGTGCCGCCGAGCTCGGTGTGGTCGTAGTCGACGCCGGAGTCGATGATGCCGATGTTGACGCCGTCGCCGGTGTAGCCCAGCTCGGACTGGGCAATGTCGGCGCCGGTCAGGCCCAGCGCCGAACTCATCTGGGGGGTGAGCAGGCCCTCGGCCTGTTCGGCCGCGGTGCGGGAGTCGGCGGCGAGGTCCTCGTCCGGCTGGGGGATGCGGACGACGGGCTGGAGCGAGACCACCTCGTCCAGTTGCGCCAGGGACTCGACGGCGGCGTCGTCGACGCTGACGGCCACGCCGTTCCACAGGGTTCCGTACTCGGTGGTGACCTCGGCGTCGATGCCGGCGTCTCGGATGGCGGCGGCCAGCTGCTTCTGTTCGGCGGCGACGGCGGCCGCATCCCCGCCGTCGGCGACGGCGGGCGAAGCGAGCTCAACGAACCAGCGGTTCTCGATGGCTTCGGCGTCGCTGCCGTCCGGGTGGGTGATGGTGTGGGTGATCTTGGCACTCACCTCGACGTCTGCGGGCGGGTTGGCGGTGAAGTTGTCAGAGGCGGGCGGCGCGGCCGTGGCCGGTGCCAGCAGGGCGAGGCCGGTGAGGACCGCCGCGCCGGAGGCGAGCAGGCCACGCAGCGGGCGCGCGAATCGTGACGAATGGTTGCGGTGGCGCACTGTTCTTCTTCCTGGGGATCGAGATCGCATGACGCGTTTCGGGAACAGAGCAGAGGGCTCCGCCTAACACGTTATCGTTCCGATACCCCGGAAGTGAAGTCCGCAACGTGGAGGGCGACATGGATCACGCCCCGAGTCCCGCGCACACCGGGACCGCGAAGATCATGGGGGCTATCGCGGACGGGCAGGACGCCCGATGGCGGAGATGGGGAGATTCGAACTCCCGAGGGGTTTTATCCCCAACCTTCTTAGCAGGAAGGCGCACTAGGCCACTATGCGACATCTCCAGGTGCCGGATCGGCTCGATGAGCCTACCCCAGCGCACGGGGTGAGGCAACGACCCGCCGCACGGCCCACGCCGGGGCGCTGCGGGGGTGGTGTGCCATCACCCGTGGCGGAGAGGGAGGGATTCGAACCCCCGGTGCGCCAGGCGCACAGCGGTTTTCAAGACCGCCACATTCGGCCGCTCTGTCACCTCTCCAGGCGCGTCGGCATGCGCCCACGCGCAGGTCAGACCATAGCACCCGCCCGGTTGAACCGTGAGGTGTTGCGGCTCACCCCCGGCCGAATAGTCCGCGTCGTCGGGACTGACCGCGTGCCTCGACGGCCGGAGTGGGGCGGGAGGGCTGGTCCAGGCGGCCTTCTGCCAGCGTCTGTCCCACCGTCGGCCACACCGGAATGCGGGCGGCCAGCATCGCCTGCAGGGCGTGGTAGATGTCCGGATGCCCCTCCCAGGTGCGGGTGGAGGGCGCATTGGCCTGGCTGAGCTCATGGGTCCACACGCCGGGCGAGGTGATGAGGTACTCCTCGGCGTAGTCGATCCAGGAGCGGTAGCAGTGCTCGTAGTGCTCCACGTCGATCTCCCCCCGACCGTCGTCGAGCAGCGCCTGCCGGATAGCGGCCGCAGCGGACACGCCCTCGCACACCACCCAGTGCATGCGTTCGTGCACGATCGGGGCACCGTCGAAGTCGGTGGTGTAGACGAAGCCGGGACCGCCGTCGACTCGCCAGCCGTCGGTGCGGGCACGGTCGAAGAGCTCCTCGGCGGCATCCAGCATCCAGTCCGGCGTGGGTAGGCCGCGGGCGACGAGGGCGGCGCGGGCCTGGACGGTCAGGCGCGACCACTCCAAGCCGTGGCCGGGGGTGACACCGTAGGGGCGGAAGGGGTGGGCGGGCGCGTCACGGTTGTAGTCCAGGAGCGGGTGCCACTTCGTGTCGTAGTGCTCGGGCAGGCGCCAGTCGTGGGCGCGGGCCTGAACATTGACCGCGAAATCAATGATCTGGACGGCCCGGGTCAACCAGGTGACGTCGCCGGTGACGTCGGCGGTGGCGAGGTAGGCCTCGACCGTGTGCATGGCGGCGTTAATGCCGCGGTAGTTCTCCGGGTCGGTGAAGTCGGCGGCGTAGGACTCGATCGGCAGGCCGTAGGTGTCGTCCCACCAGTAGCGGTTCTGGATTTCCATCGCGTCCATGAGCAGCTCGTGCGCCCCGGGCCGGTTGGCGGCGGTGGCGGTGGCTGCGGCCAGCAGCACGAAGGCGTGCTGGTAGCACTCTTTACGGGCGTCGGCCGCCACCGGGACGCCGTGCCCGTCGGCGTCGAGCTCGTGGCGGACGGCGGAGTACCAGCCGCCGTGCTCGTAGTCGCGCATGACCTTGCTCAGGGCCCGCACCCCGTGGTCGGCGTAACGGCGGCAGCCGGGAATGCCCAGCAGGGCGCCCAGGGAGAAGGCGAAGGTCATGCGTCCGGTGATCCACAGCTCGACGGGCCGAGAGGCGTCGACGACGCCGTCTTCACCGATCCACCCGAAGCCCGCCGGAACCCTGGCCGCGCGCGCGTAGCGCAGTAGGGCGTGCGTTTCCTCCGCCAGCCAGCGGTTGTGCTCGGGGGCGCCGAACCATCCCAGTCCCATGAGTCCTCCTCGACCCGTACTCGTAGCCCGCTTCGTCAGGTTGGGGCACAGCGAACGTTAGCAGGCACGACGGCTGACATGACAGTCGGCGGTCCTCAGAGCACTTGGGAGACGTCGTCGAAGTCGTGCCGGGGGCTGCGCGGGTGGAAGGCGCTCTCGTCGCCATGCCCGACGCAGACGACGGCGATGGTCTGCCAGGGGCGGTCGGCGTGGAACTCGGCGTCAATGCCGGGCAGGTCCGCACCGGTCATGACGCCGACGTCGAGTCCTTCGGCGCGCAGGGCGAGCACGAGGTAGCCGAGCTGGATGAGCGCCGAGTCGCGCGCCAACCCCTGACGCATCTCCATGGAGCCGGCCAGGCGCTGCAGCATCTCCTCCGGCGCCCCCAGGGCCCGCATGGACTTCTCCAGGGCGATGTCCGCAGACACGATGAGCGCCAGCGGCGCGCTGAGCACCGAATCCTGGTTCATCCCGGCCATGAGCGGAACCAGCCGCTGCCGGGACTCGGGCGAAGCCAGCAGATCCAGACGCAGCGGCTGGGAGTTGAGCGCGGTGGGAGCCCAGCGGGCATTGTCGTATGCGCGCCGCACCTGCTCCACGGGGGCCGGCTCGTCGCGGAAGGACCGGGCCGTGTGGGCGTTGGTGAACAGGACAGCAAGAGCGTCGTCAGTAACGACGGCGGTGTCGTGACTACTCATACTCGCGGCAACTGACCGCGGGCCGAAATTATTCCGGGGCGGTAAAGGCACCGTAGGTTCAGCGTGGACTACATGCCACCTCGCTGCGGCGACGCGAGAAACCCTAGGCTGGTTGTGCCGCCTATCCAGGAGGACGGCGAACCGAACCGAAGGAGGCGCCATGGGGCGGGGCAGTAACCTTCCCAGGGTCGGCGGGTTCAACCGGGCCGTCGTGCTGGAGGCGATCCGTCATTCGGCGGACGGGCTGACCCGGGCACAACTCGGACGTATCACCGCACTGGCGCCGCAGACGGTCTCCAACGTGACTCGCGAGCTGCTCGACCAGCGCCTGATCCATGAAACCGGGGTCGTTGCCCCCGGCGGCAGAGGGCGCCCCGGCGTCGCCCTCAGTCTTAACCCCTCCGGTGGATTCGCCGTCGGCATCCACATCGACCCCTCCGCCTTGGGCATCGCGGTCGTTAACTTGACCGGAGAGGTGATCGCCGAAACGTATGGTCCGCTGCCCTCCCCGGAAGACTCGACGGCGGTTATCGCCCACCTGCACTACGAAGTCGACCGTCTGGCGCGCGAGGCCGAGGTTCCTCACGACAGGCTCCTGGGCATCGGCGTCGCCGCGCCCGGCCCCATCGACGACGACGCCGGCACCGTCAGCCCGCCGCTGCTGCCAGGCTGGGGCACCGTCCCCCTGCGTGACCTCCTCGCACGGGAGACCGGGTTCGACGTCGTTCTTGACAAGGACGTCACCGCCGTCGCCAAGGCCCACCTATGGACGGGAGAATCGCCCGAACCGGATAACTTCTTCGTTTTCTACATCGGCGCGGGTGCTGCCATCACACCGGTGATCAACGGGCAGGTGATACGGGGAACCACCGGGAATGCCGGGGAGAGCATGCACCTACCCGGCGACCCGCTGTCCACTTCCGCACGGGGCCGGACCCTGGGCACGTCCCTGGGTGAACGCGAACTCGTAGCGCACGCCCGCGAGCTCGGCCTGGAGTTGCCCGGCGAGATTGACTCATGGGACCCCACCGTCATCGACGTCGGCTTCACCCGCCTGCTTGAACTCGCGAATCGGTCGGATGCCACGGCGCTCAAGGTGTTCCAATCCGCCGGCCGAGTGCTCGGTATGGCGGCGCTGGCCGTGAGCGAGCTACTCGACATGACGGCGATTGTCATCACCGGACCCCGCTGGGGCGCTATGCGTCCCTTGTGCGAACCGGAGCTGAAGGCCACGGTGGCGGGGCACATGCTCCATGGGCAGCCCCGCCCCCTCACCGTGCACACCTCGTCGCTCGGAGAACGCGCCGGAACAGTCGGGGCGGCGTGCCTCGTGCTGGATCGGGTCTTCTCACCCACGCCGTCCACCCTGCTCATCGACGGGTGAGCCACCGGCCCGCGCCGCATTCGAGGTCCCCACCGACCGCCGTCCACAATCCGGCTCACACCCCTCGCCGCGCAGGCACTGATGTCGCAATTCGGCACAAACACGGCCAACTGTCCCGGCGCCGCACGGCAAAACCGCGTCATTCCAACGATTCGCAAAACGTCATTCGGCTTCGGAAGCCCGTTTGTACCAAATCCAGACAGTTCCGCTCCGAGCCAGGCCCCAGCCCCGGCGAAGGCAGGCCCGGGGCGCAGAGGACAGCACGCAGCCGGACGACGACCACCCTCCTGCGCTCCCACAGAATCGGCCCTCGCACCACAAATATAACGACTCCGCAACGCCCACTCCGACGCCTTGACAGTTTTTTCTCCATTTGGTGGACTAATTTTATTCGAGGCGTCATTGGCGACGCCCACGGCGCAAAGGAGCCCCCCACCATGTCCCAGCCGATCCACTCATCCCTCAGCCGCTTGATCCCCAGCCGCCCGACCTCCAGCCGCAGGACCTTCCTCATCGGTGCCGGCCTGACCTCCGTCGCGGCGCTAGCAGCGGGCTGCTCCGGCTCCTCCGGCGAGCGCTCCAGCAGTACCTTGAAAATCGCCTATCAGAAGACCTCGGCCTTCACCCAGCTTGAGGATCTGCTGACCAAGGCCACGGACGAGTTCGAGGCCGCCAACTCCGAGGTCACCGTCGAGCTGGTGCCGATCGAGGCCGAGCAGGACCAGTACTTCACCAAGCTCGCCCTCATGAACGGTTCGGACTCCACTGCTCCCGACGTCATGTACGAGGACTCCTTCCAGGTGCGCTCAGACGCCGCCGCCGGCTACCTCATGCCGATCGACGAGTACGTCGAGGCGTGGGAGGACTGGGACCAGTTCGTCGACTCCGCCAAAGAGGCCGGCCTTGGCGACGACGGCAAGATCTACGGCGTCTCCATGGGCACCGACACCCGCGGCATCTACTTCAACAAGCAGATCTTCGCCCAAGCGGGTCTGCCCGAGGACTGGCAGCCGACCACCTGGGACGAAATCCTCGACGCCGCCCGCACCATCAAGGAGCAGGTGCCCGATGTCATCCCGCTCAACATCTTCGTGGCGAAGGCGGGAGGTGAGATGACCTCCATGCAGGGCTTCGAGATGCTTCTGTCCGGCACCGACTCCGAACTCCTGCACAACACCGACACCCAGAAGTGGATCACCGGCTCGCAAGGATTCATCGACTCCCTGGCCTTCATGGACACGGTCTACGCCGAGGAACTCGGCCCCAGCCTCGATGTTGCTCTCGACTCCACCATCGGCAACCGCATCTCCACCGAGCTGCTCCCCCAGGGCAAACTCGCGATCGCCATCGACGGATCCTGGATGCCCGGCGGCTGGATCTCCGGAGACAACCCGTGGCCCGAGTGGGAGGAGACCATGGGACTGGCCATGATGCCCACCCAGAACGGGCAGGGGGACGGCTTCACCTCCATGTCCGGCGGCTGGACACTCGCCGTCGGCTCCAAGTGCGCCAATCCCGACGCCGCCTTCCAATTCATCTCCATCGCCCTCAACTACGAGAACACCCTCAAGTACGACACCGAGAACGCCCAGGTGGCCGTCCGCCAGGACGTCGCCGAGTCCGAGGACTACCTCTCTTACAACCCCAGCTTCGAGTTCTTCTCCAGCCTGGTTCCGTACACCCACTTCCGCCCAACCACCCCGGACTACTCGCAGATCTCCGGCAACATCCAGATCGCCTGCGAATCCGTGGTCACCGACGACGCCACCCCGCAGGAGGCCGCCGCCACCTATGACGAGGGCCTGATCTCCATCGTCGGCGAGGACGGCACCGAGGCGGCCTCCTCATGACCAGCTCAACAGCTTCACCCACAGCGACGACGGGGCGACGGCGCGCCGACTCCGCCTCGCGTCGTCGTCACCCGGGAAGAACGCTCCGGCGTATGGCCCCACTCCTGCCGGCCATCGTCCTGCTGGCGCTCTTCCTGGCCGGTCCGATCGTCTACTCGCTGTACGGGTCCCTCACCGACCGGGCCATGAGCGGATACAAGGCGGCCGCCCCGCAGTTCGTGGGGCTGGACAACTATGCGGCCCTCTTCTCCGATCCGGCCTTCCTGCGGTCGATCCTCCTGACCGCCGTCTTCGTCTTCGCCTCGGCGATTGTCGGGCAGAACGTGCTGGGGATGGTGCTGGCGGTGCTCATGCGCCACTGCGCTCGCCCGTTGTCCGCCATCGTGGGCGGCATTGTGGTGGTGGCCTGGGCGCTTCCGGAGATTGTGGCGGCCTTCGCCTGCTACGCCTTCTTCGCCTCCGAGGGCACGCTCAACTCGATGCTCGCCTTCATTGGCCTGACCGGCCCCAAGTGGCTGTTGGCCTTCCCCATGCTCTCGGTCATCCTCGCCAATGTCTGGCGCGGCACCGCGTTCTCCATGATGCAGTACAACGCCGCACTCTCCGAGGTTCCCCCGGAGGTCAAGGAGTCCGCCGCCATCGACGGCGCCTCGGCCGTGCAGAGCTTCTTCCGCATCACCCTGCCGATCATCCGCAGGTCCATCGCCACCAACCTCATGCTCACCACGCTGCAGACCCTCGGGGTGTTCACCCTCATCTGGGTCATGACCGGTGGCGGCCCGGGCACCAGCTCCTCCACGCTCCCGGTGCTCGCTTACCAGGAGGCCTTCAAGTTCTCCCAGGTCGGCTATGGCACGGCCATCGCCACCGTGACCCTGCTGGTGGGGGCGCTCTTCTCGATCGTCTACATGAAGCTCCTCAAGCCGGAGGTGGACTGATATGCCTCGCCCGAACTCCTCTCTCAGGCTCAGTGCTCCGCGCGGACGCGGGTTGAAGCTCGCGGCTTCGGCGGTTATGGCCCTGATCGGGGTCAGCTTCCTCATCCCGCTGGCTTGGATCGTCCTATCCGCCTTCGATCCTGCGGCAACGGTGTCCATCTCGATCCCGGAGCGGTGGACCATCTCGAACTTCACCGAGATCGCCAACATAGATGAGACCGCCCGGCCGCTGTGGAACTCCTTCCTCATCTCCTTCGGTACCGCCGCCATCACCGTGGTGGTGGCCACCCTGGCCGCTTACCCGCTGTCCCGGTTCCGCATGCGGTTCAACAAGGGATTCATGTACACGATCCTGTTCGGCACCTGCCTGCCCATCACGGCAATGATGGTGCCGGTCTACACCCTGTTCGTCAGTTTTCAGCTGCTGGACTCCGTGCTCGGAACCATCCTGTTCATGGCGGCCACCTCGCTGCCCATGGCCATCTGGATGATGAAGAACTTCATGGACTCGGTACCGATCTCGTTGGAGGAGGCCTCCTGGGTGGACGGTGCCTCCGCCATGCAGGCACTGTGGCGCATCGTGGTACCCCTCATGAAACCGGGCATCGCGGTGGTGTTCATCTTCGTGTTCACCGGCGCCTGGGGGAACTTCTTCGTCCCCTTCGTCTTGCTGTTCTCGCCCGAGCACCAGCCCGCCGCGGTCGCCATCTACAACTTCTTCGGCACCCACGGGTCGATCGCCTACGGCAAGCTGGCCGCCTTCTCCATCTTCTACTCCACTCCTGTCCTGCTGCTCTACCTCATCGTCCAGCGCCGCGTGGGCGGTGGCTTCGCCATGGCTGGCGCCGTCAAGGGCTGAGCGGCCCGCACATACGACTCAGCACACTCCAGAAAGAGCTTCCACCATGCACACCAACCCTCTGCTCACCGAGCAGCGTGCCGAGCGCATGCTGCGCGAGCACGTGCTGCCGGCCATCCACCGCGAGCGCATCCCCCTGGAACTGACGTCCTGGCAGGTCCCGGATGAGCCGGTTCCCTTCGCCGACGCCGCAGCCCAGGACTTCTCCCCCATCGCCCCGGGCGCTGTCTGGGGACCGCCCTGGGGTACCACCTGGTTCCACGTCACGGGCACCGTGCCGACGGCGTGGCGCTGCCAGGAGGGCGTCGGCGTCGAGCTGGTCATCGACCTGGGTTTCACCGCCACCCAGCCCGGTTTCCAGGCCGAGGGCCTGCTGCTGCGCCGCGACGGGTCGACGATGAAGGCGATCTCTCCGCGCAATCAGACGGCGCGTTGGGACACCGAATCCGACGCCATCGACGTCTATGTGGAGGCCGCCTCGAACCCCGACGTCGCCGGCGGTTTCAACTTCTCCCCGACCCCGTACGGATACAAGGAGACGGCGGGGGCCGAGCCGCTCTACCGCCTGGGCCGCGTCGATGTCGCCCTGCGCGACGACGCGATCTGGGAGCTGGCCCAGGACCTCACCGTCCTGCTGGAACTGGCGGCGCAGCTGCCCGCGGATTCCACCCGCCGTGCCCGGATTGACACCGCCCTGGAGCGAGCCGTCGACTGCCTCGACCCACGCGATATTGCCGCCGGTACTCCCGCGGCGCGGGCGGAGCTGGCGCAGGTGCTGGCCTCCCCGGCGAATGCCAGCGCTCACCATGTGCTCGCCGTCGGGCACGCCCATATTGACTCGGCCTGGCTGTGGCCGGTGCGCGAGACGGTGCGCAAATGCGTGCGGACCTTCTCCAGCGTGCTCGATCTCATGGATCAGGACCCGGACTTTGTCTTCGCCTGCTCCTCCGCCCAGCAGTACCAGTGGGTCAAGGAGGCTCAGCCCGAGCTGTTCGAGCGCATCCGGCAACGCGTGGCGGAGGGCAGGTTCGTGCCCGTGGGGGGTATGTGGCTCGAATCCGATACGAATATGCCCGGCTCGGAGGCGCTGGCCCGCCAGTTCATTGAGGGCAAGTCGTTCTTCCTCAACGAGTTCGGGGTAGAGACCCGTGACGTGTGGCTGCCGGACTCCTTCGGCTACACCGGCAGCCTGCCCCAGATCGCCCGGGCCTCCGGCTCGGACTGGTTCTTGTCCCAGAAGCTGTCCTGGAACGACACCGACGCCATGCCGCATCACACCTTCTACTGGGAGGGCATCGACGGGTCCCGGGTGCTGGCGCACTTCCCGCCGGTGGACACCTACAATTCCCGGCTATCTGTCGCCGAGTTGCGTCATGCGGAGGCGAACTTCGCGGAGAAGGGCATCTCGGCGTCGTCGATCGTGCCCTTCGGCTACGGCGACGGCGGCGGCGGCCCGACCCGGGAGATGCTGGCGGCCGCCCACCGCATGGAGGATCTTGAGGGAGCACCCACCGTTGAGCTGGGCAGCCCCAACACGTTCTTCCAGCGCGTCGAGGCCGAGGCCGAAGCCGGCACCCACCTGCCGGTGTGGAACGGGGAGATGTACCTGGAGTTCCACCGCGGCACCTACACTTCCCAGCTGCGCACCAAGCAGGGCAATCGCCGCAGCGAGCATCTGCTGCGGGAGGCCGAACTGTGGGCGACCACCGCGGCAGTCCGGGAGGAGGCCCCCTACCCCTACGCGACGCTCAAGGATGCCTGGCGCACCGTGCTGCGCAATCAATTCCACGACATCCTGCCGGGCTCATCCATCGGTTGGGTGTACCAGCGCACCGAGGCCGAGTACGCCGACGTCTCGCGCGTGCTCGAGGGGGTCATCGCGACCGCCACCGCGGCGCTCGTCGGCCCCGGTGATACCCCGCTGCTGCTCAACGCGGCCCCCGCGGAGCGGGAGGGTGTACCGTCCCTCGGCGCCGCCCCGCCCCGGTCCGCAGTCGGGGCGGTCACCATTGAGCAGACCGCTGGCAGCACCATCCTCGACAACGGCTTGATCCGACTGACCCTCGATGATGCCGCCGCCCTCACCTCACTGGTCGATCTGCAGGCGGACCGCGAGCTGCTCCCCGCGGGAAGCCGCGCCGGACTGCTCCAGCTCCACCGGGACGTCCCGCGCCAGTGGGACGCCTGGGATATCGACGCCGAGTACCGCAATACGGTCAGCGACGTCGTCAATGCGCAGGAACTCGGCGTCACCCGCGAGGGTGCAGACGCCGTCGTGCGGGTGGTCCGCAGGGTCGGGCGGTCCTCCACCCTGACCGAGCAGATCCGGGTGCAGCCGGGCTCTAAGCAAATTGTCTTCGACTTCGATATCGACTGGCACGAGCGCCAACAACTGCTCAAGCTCGCCTTCCCCCTGGACCTCATGGCGGATGTGTCCACCTCGGAGATGCAGTTCGGGCACGTCCAGCGCCCCACGCACCGCAACACCTCCTGGGACGCTGCCCGCTACGAAATCTGCGCCCACCGGTGGATTCATGTGGCCGAGGCGGGCTACGGGGTGGCGGTGCTCAACGACTCCACCTACGGACACGACGTCACCCGCGATCTGGACACCGCCGGCCACCCGGTCACGACGGTGCGACTGTCACTGCTGCGCGCCCCCCTGTTCCCCGACCCGGAGGCCGACCAGGGCCACCACGCCTTCCGGGTGGCGCTGCGTCCGGGCGCCGACGTCGACGACGCCGTGCGGGAGGGCTACGCCTTCAACCTGCCCGCGCGGGTCGTCTCCGGTGCTCGCGAGGTTGCGCCGTTGGTGTCGGCCGCCGGCAAGGGCGTGGTGGTCGAGGCGGTCAAGTTGGCCGAGGACCGCAGCGGGGACGTCATCGTGCGCCTGTACGAGTCGCTCGGCGCCCGCACCCATGGCACGCTGACCACCGGCTTCGCCGCCGCGAAGGTGGTTGCCACCGATCTGCTGGAGCGGCCGGTGGGCGACGTCAAGCTGCGCACCACGCCGACGCCCGCCTCCGCGGCCGAGGACTCCGTGGACCAACGGCCCGGCGGCCTGACCACTGCCTTCGAGCTGCGTCCCTTCCAGATCCTCACGCTGCGGATCGCACGGGCGTGACGGCATTGAGGCACACGACGGCAGGGCCGCGAGGCGCGGTGGTGAAGGGGGGGTCCCCGCTTCACCACCGCTGTCCTCGGCCCGCCCGGCACCTCCCCGCGGCCGAATCCACAAGCCTCAGCGTTGTTTGGTTGGTCTTGTGTTGAGGGCCTGGATCTCTGCCACGGGGATCGTCGTGGTCGTCTCCGTGGTGTGGGTGCCCAGGTAGCCGGTAGCACCATCGGTGGCCGTGAAACTCGCCGCGTAGTCCACACCGACCTCCACCGGAGTCACCGACCCCTCCAAATGAGCCGAGGAGCGATCAAACACGATGACACAGTCCGTACCCACACGATCATTCTGCTCAGTCCACGGGATCCCGAACCCCGTGCAGAAAACCTCACCATCCGTCGGATCCAGATCCAACCCACTGGCCGTCGCAATAACCGTCGCAGTGGTCGAACCCGCGGTAGCGGTCACCGTCGCCTGAGATGGCGTGTCGCCGGTAGCCCAGATCCACGTATCCATCCCCACAATCGTCGCCCGCGACTCCCCCACCGTCGGGTTATAACCAATCGTCGCCGACGGAATCGTCACCGCATCCCACGCCGCCCGCGCCAACGTCTCCCCATCCACCTCCGGCTCGGGGGCCGCCTGACCCGCGGGCACATACACCGGACCGTTGCTGGCGTAGAAGTCCCCCGACAGTTCCTGGAAGCCCATCGGATCAACCCCCGTGTAGTAGTCATAATCGCACCACGGCGTGTACCAGTACCCCTCAGTGTCTTCGGCATATGACTCATAGTCGGGGTACATGCCCTCGACGATCGAGGTCGGATCACCCCAACCGCCATAGGTATTCGCCTCCTTCTCAGCCCGCCCGGACTCAAACCACTCGGCAATCTCGGCGCCCGTCTTGTACTGCTCGAACCAGCACACCGGATGCACTGCGGCAGTCACAGTCTGTGAGGACACGGACGCGCCTACCGACCCCGACCCGCCATCTGCGGCCGACACAAACTCCGCAGACACCGACACCGACACCGACACCGAACCATCAGAACCCTCAGACACCGAACCAGAAGTATCTCGCTTCGCCTGGTACGCATCGGCAGTGACAGTAGTAGAGAACGCGCAAACCGCCATAACCAGGGCGGCCAGCAGCGCAACGACCCTCTGCTCATTGAACTTCATATCTCACACCGTACATTCGTTGGTGGACAATGTGGACTCTTCGTAGTCTTTCCAAGCCCCAGCTTCGTTTACAAATGTGATTAGGAGCTCGTGACGCACCTGCAATGAGCTCTGGTCATCGCTTTGCTGCCCCGAGGAATCATAGCCAATCAAGTTTGTCTGGTCCTCGCAAACCACTACCTGCGCTTGATAATCAGACAGCGCAAATACGTTGATGACCGCTACGCGCACGACACCGCTGACAGTCTCACCTGCGGCAGGTTCGTAGTTGTTCTTGAGTATCTGGTATGCGTCCGCGGTCATGAGTGACTCGGCGTTCTCGACACCGGTGCCGGTGAACCAGATGTTCCAGGTGACCTGGTCGTAGTTGATGAAGGCCTTGAGCACCTCGGTCTGCCGCTCATCCAGGTCCTCGGGGATGGACGTGACCTCATAACGGTCGGTGGACAGCGACTCCGCCGTCACCACCCCAGCCGCCTCCGCAGAAGCCGCAGCAGACGCCGACGCCTCAGCCGCAGCAGCAGACTCCGAAGCATGAGCCGACGCCGCAGCCTCCGGATCATAGGTGGGGATGCCGCTGGCGTCGTCAGGGCCCGATGAGCACGCCACCAACGGCGCACACCCTAACAACAGCACCGCCGCAACGGCGGGCAAAAGCCGTAGCCACGCGCCGACGTCGCAACGAGCACGAGAGCACATCATCCACAACCTCCAAAATCGAGAACACGCGGTTACGGGGCAGCCGCGCAAATCAGACGGCAACAACACCGTCACCATAGCGTAACCTAGGCTCCCACTCTTTTGCCCATCCTGACAAGCCCCTATCGGGAACACGCAGGCCAGCGAGCACCCACGTCTCCCTTTGACCAACGTCCATAGCCACCCGAGAGTTGTCGCCAACACATCAGTTTCCGGGCGCGATGGAGACATGGCGGGTTCGAGATGCCGAACACATCCCGCGCATCACGTACCCCGTCCACACACGGTACCTGTCAGATCGTCCGGGCCCTGACCTGGAGGTAGAGCCTCGATTCACCCGACGAGCGTCCAGACCCACACCGCACCCCGCAGACCCGGAATGAGATGGCTACAGGCGCGCCGGGCTGCGCCCAGCCGCTGGGCACTTGCCGGCTCGGTTGTGACAGGAACGTGACGGCTGGGGTAGATTGACCGAGTTGTAACCCTAGGCGCTTGTCCCCTTCCTGGACCGCCGCCAGTGAAAAGCCGAGGTCCCCCCATGTCGTCCACCCCCTACTACTACGACACCGGAGACGCCAGCGACGATGCCGGCACTGACTTGGTGGACAACCCCAAACTGGAGGCGATCCAGAACGTCAAGGAACAGGCAACCAGGTCGCAAAGCGGACTGGCCGAGTGGACTCCACCCCCAACAACCGAGGGTGGAGTCCGGATAACCGGATCCCTGGCAATACCACAGTCGTTGGGCCTGTCCGAGGACGTGTGGACCTCACCGGTGGCTGACGACTACCGCACAGCGATCGATTCGGCCCAGACCGGAGCGGAGGAAGCGATTTCACAGATCGTCACCGACCTCACGGACGCGGAGAACACCATCTACAACGCCGGACAAGACCAGGTTCCCTCCGACTCCGAACAGGCCAAATGGCCCAACACCTGACGCCGCTCCCAACCCAACCCGAAAGACCCGGAGACTAGGAGCGAAACCATGGCCTACATCAAAATCGACACCGACGCCATGCAAACCGTGATCAACAACGTCAACGATTACGCCAGCGCGGCCGACAGCGCCCGCCGCGCAATACGTCGTAGCAGCGAGTACCACCACGACCCGGTGGAGTCGGTCGTCACCGACACCGAGTCTCTTCCTGACGCGTTCAATCCCGCACCCGGAAACACAACCATATCGGCAAACGTCGTCAGACTGCGCGAGCTGGCGTACCAGCTGCGCTCCCGCCGCCAGGAAGCCATCGACATCAACGAATCCGGCATCACCATTGCTAACCCCGACGGCACCCTGAGCTACTACCTGCCCGATCCTCCACCGGGCACCACCGACGAAGCCGCCTACTGGCGCACCATGGACACAGCCGCCAATGTCCACGCCTACAACACCGGCGCGGCAGAAGCGGCCAAGGCCGACGCCGCTGCACTTGATCAGGCGCTCGCCAGCTTAGGCGGAACCGCCGAGGATGGCCGTACGGTCGAGCAGATCCTCAACGAGATGGCCAAGCACCAAGACATCCCCGCCTATGGGGCTTCCTTCACTGGCCAGTATACTGCCGAAGAATACTTGCAACTCGTCTACGCCCTGGACGGCCACTACAAAGTGAGCTATGACGGAGACGATGGTGGCGAACAGTTCACCAAGTCACTGACAACTCTTTCTCACATACTTGCCGCCGCCAGCCAGGACCAAGTCGGCGGAGCCGACCTTGCCGCCGGTTTCGCCAACGCCGTAAATCCGGATACCAACCAGCGGCAGCTCGGATCTCCGATGACAGCACTCAATGCCCTGTTGTCAGTGCCGGATACCGCGTACGGTACAGGGTTCCTTGGCGCACTCGCAGACGATCTTGAGGACATCGATCCCGCCTCGGTCCCCTTCTCCGGACCTCCAGCATTCGCGAACGGCGAGTTCTATACCGCGGATCCGCTGGCCGGCGTGTTGACGGCGATGGGCTCTAATTCAGAGGCTGCCTTGAATTATCTCACCAGCGACGGCACCAACGACGCCGAGATCGAGAAACGTTGGGAGATGCTCAGCAACCGTGACTGGGACTACCACGCTGGTTCCGGCTTGGATGGGTTGAGCGCGGCGACGGCGGCGGCCTCCGTTTACCGGGGCGCCGACGGCGACCCGAATGTACCTGCCCATGCCGCCGAGCGTGCCACCTGGATGACCGCGCAGGCCATCCCCTTCTTCGTCAATGACGTCGAGGACCACGACTTCACCTCAACCATGAAGCAGAACCTCGCCGTCCTACTCGGCAATAGCCCTGAGGAACTCGCCGGCCTGGCCAACGGCGGGTCCCTGGAGGTCGATCAGCGCTATGGCCTGTCCGGTCTGGTCAGCGACGCGGAGTTCGAGACCCTGCTGTACCGCGTCATTGACGACGAGAACGCCGCCGGGACCCTGGCCGCGGCAATGGGCCAGTACCACCACAGTCAAATCGACTCCAGCATGCCCACGGCCACGGACCCTGGAGAGACTTTACTCCGTGAGTATCAGAACGCGGCGATGACCATGGGCTACCTTGACGGCACTGCCGAACTGCGTGCGGGCGACGACAGCGCCGCACAGGCCAATGCCAAGTCCAATATGGGAACCGCATTGAGCGTGTTCTCCACTGTTCTGGGCACCGGAGTCAGCGCCATGACCGGGGGAACCGGCTTCGCGGTCGCCGGTCCGCTGCTCTACAGCACCGGCTCCACCGTCGCCAAACCCATCATCGTTGACCAACTAACCGAGGACTGGGATACCCCGGACACTATAGACGTGGCCGACATCAAAACGGTGTTGCGCGCCCAGGCCTATGTTGATGCCGCACAGTACGGACTGCTCTCCGACACCGCCATGGAGGCCGCCGCCACCGGCAACAACGGCCAACCCTTCTCCTTCTACACCGAAACCGACGGACAACCCACCATCACCGCCCCCGACCCCATGACACCCCAAGCAGCCCAGGAATACATGACCTGGGACAGACTATCCGGCGACCCCACCATGAGACGCATCAACTCCGAAATGGTCAATAGCACCACAGGCTACGAACAGGGCCAGGGCGCGAAGATCATCAAGTGATGATATGGGCTCGCGGCACCGTGTCGGCCTGATGAGGAGCTTTCTTATGATGCGATCCGGAACCAGCACGCCCCGCCCCGGGCGCCGCCTGGCAACCGCCCTGCTGACACTACTACTGGCATGCGCGCCCCTGGCGGGCTGCGCACAGTATTTCGGAAACGACCTGGACATTCCCGGTTTTGACCCAGGCACCACCACCAGCAACCAGGCCAACACTCAGGCCGCCTTGGACTACCTCAGCCCCGACGGACAGGTCAGCCCCGACGGACAGTGGGCCC
The DNA here is from genome assembly GCF_032465695.1 of Actinomyces sp. MRS3W. Taxonomy (NCBI): domain Bacteria; kingdom Bacillati; phylum Actinomycetota; class Actinomycetes; order Actinomycetales; family Actinomycetaceae; genus Actinomyces; species Actinomyces sp. MRS3W. The sequence goes on along the minus strand of NZ_JAWDJJ010000105.1, from coordinate 13,631 downwards.
CCGGGCAGCAGACCCAAGAACGGTGGAAGTCGCTCGAAGAAGGCAACTGGAACTCCAGCGGCCTGGAAGAACTCACCGCCGCCATGGCCGCCGTCTCGACCATGCGCACCGGCCAAGACGACGAAACCACAGCAGCCGCCACCTGGATCGTCGCCAAATCAATGGAGTTCACCGTCGGCCAGGTACCCCTCAAGAACTACACCAACACCATGAAGCACAACCTCGCCACCCTACTGGCCAACAACCCCGAGGAACTCGCCGGCCTGGCCAACGGCGGATCCCTGGAGGTCAATCAGCGCTACGGCCTGTCCGGTCTGGTCACCGACTCACAGTTCGAAACCCTGCTCTACCGCGTCATCGACAACCAGAACGCCGCCGACACCCTCACCTCCACCCTGCTCCAGTACCACCACAACCAAGTCGACTCCACCATGCCCACAGCCACAGACCCCGAAGCCACCCTGCTTGGGCTGTATAAGAACGCGGCGATGACCATGGGCTACCTTGACGGCATCGCCGAACTACGCGCAGACGACAACACCCCGGACACTATAGACGTGGCCGACATCAAAACGGTGTTGCGCGCCCAGGCCTATGTTGATGCCGCACAGTACGGACTGCTCTCCGACACCGCCATGGAGGCCGCCGCCACCGGCAACAACGGCCAACCCTTCTCCTTCTACACCGAAACCGACGGACAACCCACCATCACCGCCCCCGACCCCATGACACCCCAAGCAGCCCAGGAATACATGACCTGGGACAGACTATCCGGCGACCCCACCATGAGACGCATCAACTCCGAAATGGTCAATAGCACCACAGGCTACGAACAGGGCCAGGGCGCGAAGATCATCAAATGAACCCTCCCGATATCACTTCCTAGATATGCCAGTCCCGTAATCCGCCGGCTCTTCACTCGGACCGTACGGTTCAAACTAGCGCGCCTCATGCACGTCCACGTTCGCCACCTGCGACGAGACCACTTCACCGCCCGACCCCGACCCACCATCAGCAGCCGACACAAACTCCGCCGACACCGACACCGTCACCGAACCATCCCCACCCGACACCACAGAACCCGACGACGAACCCACTTCCATTCCCTTGACCTCGTTGGCCCACGCCGATGACGAACCGCCCAGGAGAAGGAACGAAACAACGATGACGGACAACCATCTTGATGACTTCATTAGCCGACCACGCATTCGTTAGCGGAGAGCCGCTTTTCTTCAGATTCCTTCCAGGTTCCATCTTCGTAGGTCATGGTGATGAGCACCTCGTAGCGTCCCTGTAGAGTCTCCGGGTCTGAATTGTCCTGCCCCGAGGCGTCATACGAAACCAAGTCGGACTGGTCGTCACAGATAAGCACCTGAGCCCTGGTCGCATCATGCGCAAATACTGCGGTGACGGACACTCGCAGATTGCCTTCCACGGTTTCACCTTTGACCTGCTCGTAGCTGTCTTTGAGGTTCTGGTAGGTTTCCGCGGTCATGAGTGGTTCGGCTTTCTCGACGCCGGTGCCGGTGAACCAGATGTTCCAGGTGACCTGGTCGTAGTTGATGAAGGCCTTGAGCACCTCGGTCTGCTGCTCATCCAGGTCCTCGGGGATGGAGGTCACCTCGTAGCGATCCGTGGACAGCGACTCCGCGGTCACCACCCCGGCCGCCTCCGCAGAAGCCGCGGCAGACGCCGAAGCCTCAGCCGCAGCAGCCGACTCCGAAGCATGAGCCGACGCCATCGCCTCCAGATCAAACGTCGGCACACCCGACGTCTCATCCGAACCCGACAAACACGCCACCAACGGCCCACACGCCACAAGCAGCGCCGCAAGAGTGGCCACCAGACGACCACCAGACCGACCAGCCAACTTCACGTACGAGGGATACATGTTCAAAGACTCCTTCCAAGACCAACAGCCCAACCCGCCCCGGGGCGGGTTGTCAGGGTTGTTTGGTGGGGCGGGTGTTGAGGACCTGGATCTCCGCCACCGGGATCGTCGTAGTCGCCTCCGTCGTATGAGTACCCAGATAACCAGTAGCCCCGTCGGTGGCCGTGAAACTCGCCGCGTAGTCCACACCGACCTCCACCGGAGTCACCGAGCCCTCCAGGTGAGCCGAGGACCGATCAAACACGATGACACAGTCCGTACCCACCCGATCATTCTGCTCAGTCCACGGGATCCCGAACCCCGTGCAGAAAACCTCACCATCCGTCGGCTCCAGATCCAACCCACTGGCCGTCGCCGTAACAGTGGCGGTCGTCGAACCCGCGGTAGCGGTCACCGTCGCCTGAGATGGCGTGTCGCCGGTAGCCCAGATCCAGGTATCCATCCCCACAATCGTCGCCCGCGACTCCCCCACCGTGGGGTTATAACCAATCGTCGCCGCAGGGATAGTGACCGCATCCCACGCCGCCCGCGCCAACGTCTCCCCATCCACCTCCGGCTCGGGGGCCGCCTGCCCAGCAGGCACATACACGGGAGTCTTGCCGTCCAGCCACTGGCGGGCGAAAGTGTCGTACTCCCCGGGATCGGTTCCCTGAAAGTACCGGTAATCGCACGTCGGTCGATACCAGTACCCATCGGCATCATCGGCGTACTGCTCATAGCCGTCGAATGTCTTTCCAAGCGACTCAGTCAGACCCGGATCGCTGGTGTCCTCGATCATCTCGGCCGTATCCGCACCCGAACGCAACTGCTTGTACCAGCACACCGGACGCACCGACACAGCCACCGACTGCGACGAGGTCGTAGCACCACCCGAACCAGACGAACTAGAACCATCCACCGCCGCCGACGTGAACTCCGCAGACACCGACACCGACACCGTCACCGAACCATCAGAACCCTCAGACACCGAACCAGACGACAAACCAGAATCAACAGGAGCGTCTTGAAGTACTTGAGCCCAAACGTTCGGAGCAATTCCAAACGAAGCGACGAGCGAGAACAGTAAAACAAGAATCACAAAGAACCGTCTACTTATGAACTTCATTGCTCACACCGTGCACTCGTTGGTCGACAAGATCACTTCTTCCGATTCCTTCCATGTTCCTTCCTCGTAGACCATGGTGATGAGAGTCTCATAGCGACCCTGGAGCGTCTCCGGGTTGCTGATGTCATTCCCATCCGCATCGTAGGCAACGAGATCCGAGTGGTCACCACAAATGAGGATCTGCGCTGTCATGGGTTCGAAGGCAAAAACTTGGTTGACCGAAATCCTGACCGTTCCGTCGGTATGCCCATCTCCCAGCTGATCGTACCCACCCTTGAGGACCCGATACTCCTCGGTCGTCATAAGTGGTTTGGCGTTCTCGACTCCAGTACGGGTGAACCAGATGTTCCAAGTCACCTGGTCGTAGTTGATGAAGGCCTTGAGCACCTCCGTCTGCTGCTCATCCAGATCCTCCGGGATCGACGTCACCACATAGCGGTCGGTGGACAGCGACTCCGCCGTCACCACACCCGCAGCTTCCGCCGAAGCCGCAGCAGACGCCGACGCCTGGGCCGCAGCAGCCGACTCCGAGGCCTCCGCCGACGCCATCGCCTCCGGATCATAAGTAGGAACACCCAGGGGGTTGTCGTCCGACTCCGACGAACACGCCACCAACGGCCCACACGCCACAAGTAGCGCCAGCAAACCAACTATTGGCCGGCGCGGACGAGACACGCGGTTTGACAGTCGCATCATAGAAATTCTCCTTAACAATGTTTGGCAGACAGTAAGTGAATCAGTCGTCATCCAAGCTAGCCTCCTCAGCATTAGGCGAGGGTCTGGGCGTGGGCGAGGGAACAGTCACGTGGGTGGGAGTTGCGGAGGCCAACTCCGGGATCTGAGCCAGGGCAGGTTCAAGGACGATATGGAACTTCTCCACCTGCTCATCCAAATCCTCCGGCGGCCCCCAGTAAGTCAGACGAGCCAGAAGCGTCTGGGTCTCGTCGTACCGCCACGCCACATAGATCTCAACACTGTCGGTCCACGCCCAGCCCTCACCCTCCACACCCTCAAAACTGACCTCCCGGGCAGTATCGGAATACTCAACGGGAATCTCATCGAACTCCAACGGCTTACCGGTATTCGGATGCAACATAGAGTCAATCCCGTAGCTGACCTCGAGCAGCCCGAAGGGGGCGCTGTCGGAGTCCATATCACATCGGTAGCTGTAACCAGACTCCCCAGTTTTCACATCCTCTGTAGGGCCGGTGATGTAGTCATACCAGTAGGTATCGAAGCCAAGGGTCTCCTGGAGATCCTGGTTGGGGAAAACACCGCAGATCGTCTCATCCGCCAACGGAATATCCGGCGACGGGGTAGGGTCACCCGAACCACCAATAAACCCACACGCCGCCACAGACCCAGACAAGCAGACGGCGGCTGCGGCATAAACGCACCACCACCGGGACCGGCTTCCAGGAACGCAGCCAGACCCTCTAGTCCCTCTTGATCGTGATATCACCGTCTTTACCTCCTTCACCGTCACTGCCCTGGACCAGACGCTGTCCCTTGCCGACACCCGTGTTGATGCCACGATCCGCGTTTCCGAGTACGTCTTCCGGATCGTGTTCGGGGCCGATGTCGTTGGCCCAACTGTGGATGTGGACGTCCTGTTCGCTGGTTGGTGGGTTGTCGAGGTTGAAGGTGGCGGTGCCGTCGGGGTTGATGGTGCACCAGGAATGTGGCTGGCCGGAGTCGTCTTGGAGGTATTCAGGATTGAAGGCCTCCGGTTCGGTGATCAGTCCCTGATTGACCGCCTCGGCGTAGGCCTGCGACTCCAGCGAGGAAGGAGAGCCGGCATCGGGGACATCGACGTCGGGAAGGTCGTCGGGTGTGAGTTGGTCGACCATAATCGGCTTAGCGACAGTCTTACCCACATCCCATGCCAGTTTGGCCCCTGGACCGCTCACCCCAGCACCCACAACCGTGGTCATCACTGTGAACATCGTTCCCATCGCCTCCTCCGCCGCCTTACGCTCGGCCGTTGAGGCCTTCTTAAGATCCGTCAGGCGTTCACTGCTGATCGCGTTCAGGTAGCCGCACACGGTCCCAACTTCCCGGTACTTTGCCTCCAGCTGTTCCCGCGTCGTGACAGTGGGATACTCAGCCATGGCGGCGTTGGCGAAGGCTGAGGAGATGGTGGCAGCGGCGTTCTCGTTGTCAATGAGGCGGTAGATCAGGGTGGTGTACAGGTTCCTGTCGTCGTCGTCGGTCTTGCTGTCATCATCCCTGTACAGGCCCAGGCCATTGGGGTAGCCGCCGTTCGCGACGTCAACGCCTTCCTCGGCGGTGTTGGCGAGAACCACGGACAGGTTCTCCTTCATGGCCTCCGTGTAGTTCTCGAAGGGCAGGTCGTAGGCGAACTCCATTGACCTGGCCACGCTCCAGGTCGCTGCGGCCGCCGTCTCGTCGTCCCCGCTGCCACGCATTGCGGAAACGCCGGCCATGGCGGCAGTGAACCCGTCTAGGCCAACCTCACTGTCCCACTCACGCCCGGTCAGTAGCTTCCATCGGGCCTCGGTCTGCTCCCCCGGCACCCACTGCCCCCTACTCATCTCACCATCCGGGTTCAGGTACCGGAACGCGGCCTGGGGGTTGTTGCCCATGGCCATCGTCACCCCGTACAGGGGATCCATCGAATAGTCCCGCAGTGCCTTGCCCTCGTCATAGAGCACGCCGTAGTCGTCGTCGTACCAGCCACGGTACGAATCCGGGGTGGAACTGGCCGCGGCGCCGTCGAAGGGCAGGTCCTCCAAACGATCGGCCAGATCCACGAGCGTGGCCGTCTCGTAGACGGCGTCGTCTGCGGCCAGCAGTGCATTGAGCGCCAACATCCGCCCACGATGCCCCTTGACGGTCACCGACTCATACATCGCATCCGACCAAGAAGCGAAGCCCTCGGGCACCATGCCGGACCGGGTTGCCGACGCCAGCACGCGCCCCAGCACATTCACGGCCCCGTCAAGGCCCTCGTGGTCCACATGAAGGACGCCGTCCCTATCTATGGTGTTGTACTTCCACTGCAGCTCCAGCAGGTTGTCCAGGTAGCCATCCACGCCCCCGAATGCCTGCACGACCGCCGCCCCGTACGCGGGCACATCCTGGTGCTTGGCCATCTCATCCAGAATCTGCTCCACGGTGCGGCCATCCTCAGACACCCCATCCCTACTGCCACGCGCCTGCTGCAACGCCTCCGCGTCCTTCGCCCCATCCCCGAGCGACTGGCTGTTGTAGGCCTTGACGTTGGCGACCGTGTCCTCCACCCCGTCGGGCAGGTAGTAGCAGACGGTACCATCGGTGGAACCGAAGGTGATGCCGCTGTCGTTCATGGCGATCGCCTCGTCCAGGCGGGTTTGCAGATCGTCGACGATCTGCTGAAGGCCACCTATCGCGTCCGACATGGTCGTGGAGGTACCGGCGAACGCAGAGAAGGCACTCGACGAAGACGTCGTGGCATGTCCGGGCGCATAGGGAACACCACCGGAGAGCATCTCCTCAACACCCTCCACCGGCTCCTCATCCCAACTGGCGCTCAGGTTGTACAGCTCCGAGCGCTCGGTCTCGGCATCATCGTCGCCTCGACTCCCACCGCCGGCCGATGCCGCGCGCACTGAAACGCGGGAATGCGCGTAACACCGGTTCATTTCCACTTGGGATCGGCCTCGTCGCTGTCCCTGGAAACCTTGTCCTCCTCGCGCCAGTAGGCGTTGGACGCCTTCTCGTAGATATCGTCCATGAGGTCGCGTATCGCGGTGACGGACGTATCAATACTGGTGCCAATCTCATCAGCCAAGGGCGACGACCACACCTCGGCCAACCGACCGCTGAATGCGCTCAGACCAGCCGCGGGCAACACCGATGAGGACTGGAAGCCGGTCGCGTCCGCGCTGATCGCCTTGGCCAGCGGCGAGGTGGATGGGTTGGCAGCGAGCACGCCCTGCGCGCTCTCGACACGGTTCTTGACCGTTTCGATGGCCTGCTTCTTCAAGTTATCCACCATGCCGGAGTCCTCGTCGAGTGCGAGGCCGAATGGCGTATCCGTGAACAGCGGAGAACCGGGGAACGAGTCATCGTCATCAAAGTCGCGGGGCAGAGACATGGGCAGGCCAGGTCGCCTTCCTCGGGCCAGGGCCCGGATGCCTGTTGACGCTCCGCGCGCGCCGGGGGACGGCGCTACAGAGCATGCCTGACTCCGAGAAGTTATCACATCTCAACTGGTTCGGGAGGCGTTGAGTAGTGGACCCAGATGAGGGAACTCACCGCGGCCAGGCAGCTTCGGCCTCCGCCAGAGCCTCCTTGGAGTCCAGCTCGCCGGTGGTCCACGTGGTGAGCGCGCCCCACAGCACGTCCGTACCCACATCCGAGGGCATCGAATCCGAGGCGTCGAATCGGATGACGGACTGGCGCGACTGCAACAGCAGGGTGGCCCGCCTGGCGACGTCCGAGCTCATGTCGGAAGCGTCCACGCCGCGATGGGCAGTGGCCATCCCACCGAGCTCGACCCGCGTCTGGGCCCACTCGGCGCTCGTCAGATAAGTCATGACGGCCTCCGCGGCATCCGGTTCCTCCGGCACGTCACCAACGTCTCCCGACTGAGACGAGGTGGCCGCCAGCGACACCAGGAAGTCCCCGCCGACGATGACGGGAGATCCGGCTTCATCACCGCTGGCCCCCGGAATGAGGAACGCCGAGACGACCCCACCGGTGCTCGCCGTGGCCTGGGACTGCCCGGCCTCCGCCGCATCGTCCTCGCTCTGGCCGTCCTCACCCGCCGCACTAGTCGCGGTGGACGACGCCGTGTCATCGGTGGCACCGTCGCTCGCGGCGTCGGCGGCCGTGGCGCTGCCGGTTCCGCTGTGCTCGGCGGCAGCCGCATCAACGGCGACGATATCGGTGTCGGCGGGCAGCAGGTTCTCGTAGTTGGAGGAAGCGTGAAGCATGAGACACGAGCCAGCGACGAGCTGCTCGCCGGCCGCCTCCACGGTGGTCGTCGCGGCCTGCTCCCCGCCGCCGGGCACGCGCCCGTCGGCGAGCAGCAGCTTACCAACGGTGTCCAGTGCAGTGACGGCCGAGGCATCATCCAGGGCGACGCCGTGGCTGGTCCAGGCGTCGTAGGCGCCGACGCCGGCGGTGGCGAGCAGGGTCTCCTCCAGCCAGTCGCTCATGGGCCACCCGGTGGAGTCGCCGTCGGAGATGCCCAAGCACCAGGGGGTAGGGCCTCCCGCGGTCTCGGCAGCGGCGTCGCTCTCACCATCACCGGTAGCCTCGCCGGCGTTGTCGGCGACGATCCGCTCGGTGAGCTCCACCAGCTCCTCCCACGTGGTGGGAACCTCGTAGCCGGCCTGCGCGAAGGCCACCGGCGAGTACCACACGAAGGACTTGACCGAGGCCATGATCGGGGCGGCGTACAGAACACCATCCACCGAGCCGACATCCATCCAGGAACGGTCCCAGCCGAGCTCAACGTTGGCGCCCACCGGGTCGGGCAGGGCCGCAAGCGCGCCCGAGCGCGCCAGGTCCGCCACCAGCCCCGGCTGGGGAACGACGGCAAGATCCGGCAGGGAGGAGTTCGCGGATTCTTCCGCCTGCTCGTCCGCTGCCGCCGTGGAGTCCGCCCCGGAGCCGTCGAGTATGCGACGCAGCAGCACCTCCAGCCCGTCCGAGCCATCCTGAACCACGTCAATGCCGGTGCACTGCTCGAACTGCTCCAGGGAGGCGTCGAAGCGCTCCGCCTCGGTGCCGGTGAAGGCGGTGGCAATGGTGACCGTCGTCCCCTCGGGGAACTCTCCGTAGGCCGCCAGGGAGGCGCAGGGATCCGCACCCGAGGCGGTGGGGCCCGGGGCGTCGTCGGCCGAGCAGGCGGCAAGAGAGCCGGCGAGCAGCAGGAGCGACGCCGTGGCGGGAGCGAGGCGGGCGGCGGTGCGCCGCAGGGTGGTCCGCGACCGTTTCATGAGCTTGTCCGAGTCCTCTCCACGATTGCGTCCAGCACGGCCGCACAGCCATCGTGCCATACGGTCTCGGTCACGATGTCGCCCTGCTCCTTGACCCACTGCGGCGCCGAACCCATGACGGCCCCGGCTCCCGCCCAGCGCAGCATCTCCACATCGTTGGTGCCGTCCCCCACGGCGATGGCGTGGGCGGCATCGGTGCCGATCCGGGTCACCAGCGCCTCAAGTGCGGAGGCCTTGGTGATGCCCTGCGGGGCGACGTCGAGCCAGGCCGTCCAGCCGACCGCGTACTCGACCGAATGCAGATTGGCTCGCCCGACGACGGCGCTGAACTCATCCACCGGCATGCCCGGTGCGCGCAGCACCACCCGGGTGACCTCGCCCCGGCGCAGCTCCTCCAGGGAGACAACCGTCTGGGTCTCCATAAGTTCGCCGTCGGGGAAGGGCCTCGAGACGCGGAAGCCGGCGCCCAGGTCCTCCACCGCAATGATCCCGTCGGGAACCGCGTCGAGCAGGGCGTCGATGGCGGTGGAGGGGTTGAAGGTGCGCGAATCGACGATCTCGTAGCCGCCCGGGAAGACCGGGTCCATGCGCAGGGTGATGGCACCATTGGCGCATACCATCCATCCATCGGTGAGTCCCAGGTGGCGGGCCACCGGCAGGGCGGCGCTGATGCCGCGCCCGGTGGCGATGACCACCTGAACGCCGTGGTGGCGCATGCGGGCGATGGAGGCCATGACGCGTTCGGAGACGCGGCCGTCCAGGTCGAGAATGGTGCCGTCGACGTCAAGGGCGACGACCAGCCGCTCATCGGGGAGCAGATTCGCCCGCCCGTCCGCGCCGATGGCGTCCAGACGGTCGAGGTCGGCCATACGGGCACGCACGAGCGCGTGGTAGGCGTCGTGAGACAGCACGCGGTCGTCACCGGGACGGTAGGTGCCGACCGTCTGCGAGTTCCAGGCGGCCGAACCGACCAGGGGGGCGACGTCGTCGTTCCTCGGGGACATGTCAACCTGCCAGTCGGGCGCGGGCGGGGCGTGCGGTATCGAAACGCATGGGGTCAGGCCACAGGCTCGATGACCTCAAGGCCACCCAGGTAGGGGCGCAGGCCCTCGGGGACGACGACGCTTCCGTCCGCACGCTGCTGGTTCTCCAGGATCGCGACCATCCAGCGGGTGGTGGCGAGCGTCCCGTTGAGGGTGGCCACCGGGGCGGTCTTGCCGTCGCGGCGCTCCCGGATGGACAGGCGGCGCGCCTGGAAGGTGGTGCAGTTGGAGGTGGAGGTGACCTCCATCCACCGGTTCTGGGTGGGCAGCCAGGCCTCGCAGTCGAACTTGCGGGCAGCCGAGGAGCCGAGGTCCCCGGCGGCGGTGTCGATGACCCGGTAGGGCAGCCCCACCAGGGCGAGCATCTCCTCCTCCATGGCCAGCAGCCGCTGGTGCTCCTGCGCGGCGTCCTCCGGGCGGCAGTAGGCGAACATCTCCGCCTTGTTGAACTGGTGGACGCGGATGATGCCGCGGGTGTCCTTCCCTGCGGCGCCGGCCTCGCGCCGGTAGCAGGTGGACCAGCCCAGGTAGCGCTTGGGGCCGGCGGACAGGTCGAGGATCTCATCGGTGTGGTAGCCGGCCAGTGCCACCTCGGAGGTGCCGGTCAGGTACAGATCGTCGGTGGGCAGGTAGTAGATCTCGTCACTGTGGGCGCCGAGGAAGCCGGTGCCGCCCATGATCTGCGGGGTGACGAGGGTGGGGGTGGCCATGGGAATGAACCCGTGCTCGACGGCCTTGTCCAGGGCGGCGGTCATGAGCGCCAGCTCCAGGCGCATGCCCCAGCCCTTGAGGTAGTAGAAGCGCGCCCCGGACACCTTGGCACCGCGACGAGTGTCAATGATGTCCAGGCCCTCGCCCAGCGCCAGGTGGTCGGCGGGGGTGAAGCCCTCGGCGGCGAAGTCGCGGGGCTGGGGCCCCTCGTGCCGCAGGACCACGTAGTCCTCCTCACCACCGGAGGGAGCACCCTCAATGAGGTTCTGGAACTGGGCGGAGAGCTCATCGAGCGTGGCCGCGGCGGCATGGGAGGCGGCCTCCGCCTCACGTACCTTCCCCGCCAGCTCCTTGGCCCCGCGCAGGGCGGCCTCACGCTCCTCGGGGGTGGACGCCTTGCCCACCGACCGGGAGACCGTCTTCTGCTCGGCGCGCAGGGATTCAAAGGCGGCGAGGCTGGTGCGGCGGGCCTCATCGGCCTCGATAATGCGGTCAACGAGGGCGACGTCGGCCCCACGGGCACGCTGGCTGTCACGGAAGGGCTCGGGGTTCTCACGAAGCGCACGCAGATCGATCATGGGTGCGAGTGTAGCTAGGAGCGGACGAAGTGCCGACAGGCTCCCGGCACCACCGCCCCGGGCGCTTCCCCAAGAACATCGCGGCACCAAAAGCAGTGAGATTCATTCCGACCTGATCTAGAGTCAAGATTAATAAGCCGACCTCACGACTATTCCCGGCCCGCCCGACCGGACCGTTCCTACGGATTCAGGACCCCTCATGCCCAGCACCTCTCCCCCCTCGTTCTCCCAGCTGAGAGCCTTCGTCGCGCTGTGCGATCACCGGCACTTCGGCGAGGCGGCGACCGCCCTCGGCGTGAGTCAGCCCAGCCTGTCGCAGGCGATCACCGCCCTGGAGAAGCGGGTCGACGGCGAGCTCGTCGAACGCACCACGAGGCGCGTCCTGGTCACTCCGCTGGGTGAAGCCCTCCTGCCCTATGCGCGTGAGGCCGTCCTGGCGGCGGAGGCCTTCAACGAAGCAGTCACCAACCAGGGGGCGGCCCTAGCCGGCGCCCTGCGCCTGGGGATCATCCCCACCATTGCTCCCTACCTGGTGCCGGTCGTGCTCGACCGCCTCGACCAGGAGCTGCCGCCGCTGCAACCCGAGCTGCGTGAAATGGTCACCGGGGACCTGCTGGACATGCTCGCCCAGGGGCGCCTTGATGCCGCCATCATGACCATCGACGTCGACTTGCACCACGCCACGGCAATCCCCATGTACGACGAGCCCTTGGTCGTCCTCGTGCCCGCCGCCCACCCCTGGGCCGGCCGGGACGACGTCGTCCCCCGCGAGCTCGACGAGCAACAGCTGCTCCTGCTGGACGAGGACAACTGCCTACGCGACCAGACCCTGGCCCTGTGCCAGCGCTACGGCGTCAACCCGCCGGCCGCCGTCGCCACCACCCTGTCCACGGTGGTGCGCATGGTGGCCCACGGCGTCGGCGTCACCGTGATCCCCGAGGGCGCCCTGCGCATGCTCAGCGGGGAGGAGTACGCCGTCGCCCGCTTCGCCGATCCGGTGCCGACCCGACACATCGGCATGGTGCACCGCAGCTCCTCCTCACGCGGCGCCGACTTCGCCCGGCTCGCCGGGGTCATCACCAACCTCGCCCGGCAGGCGGGACTGCCCATGGCCGCACCCGCCCAACCCGAGGCCTGACGCCTGGGGCAGCCCGACACCAGGGAATGAAAAGTGACCATTGGTCGCAACTATTGTCCTTGGCGCCCGCCGACCGTCCGAACGAGCAACCGGTTATCCGCGCTATCACGGGCATCGTTAACCTGCAGCGGAGACGGCGGGCCGCAAAAGTCGCGACCGATGGACACCCGCGGTCACTGGGTGGGTCGACCGTCCGGCGCAAGCACGCCACCAACAGGGGCACCGAGCAGCAACGGGACGCTCACCCTGGCACGGGTGCACCAGTAGCCTTGAGGGCATGACCGTCGGCACCGCCTCCGCGCCCATCGCCGCCGTCGTCATCAACCCCGTCAAGGCGGCCGCCACGCGTGCTGTGCGCCAGGCGATCGCCGATGCCTTGGAAGCAGCGGGCTACCGAGCACCCGTCTGGCTGGAGACCACGGCACGGGAGACCGGCGCCACCCAGGCCCGTCTGGCCGTCGCCTCCGGAGCCGACCTCGTCATTGCCGCCGGCGGGGACGGAACGGTGCGCTCCGTTGCCGCCGGGCTGGCCGGAACCGGCACCGATATGGGGATCATTCCGCTGGGCACCGCCAATCTGGCCGCGCGGAACCTCGGCCTGCCGCTGCGCCGCTACGCCGAGCTGGCGCGGATCGCCGCGCACGGACGAGCGGTGCCGACCGACCTCATCTGGGTGCGCACCGAACCGGCGGAGCATACCGGCCCCCTGTCAGACGCCGAGGATGACGCCGTCATCGCCGAGCCGCCGCTCGGGTGGGCGCGTCCAGCGCTCGGGACCGAGCACCCCTGTCTGGTGGTGGCCGGCATCGGCTTCGACGCAGGCCTGGTTGCCTCCACCGATCCGGTTCTCAAACGACACTTGAGCTGGGGCGCCTACGGGATCGCGGCGCTGGAGAACCTGCGCCAACGCCGCATGGACCTGGTGCTCGGTATCAACGACAGCAGTGACGACGGCGACGCGGCCGCCAGCCGCGCAGTAGGTGTCCCCAGTGGAGACGCGGTGCTTGGTGAGTCCGGCGTGCCCGGGCCCTCAACCGGCGCTAGGTCGGCGGTCGGCGACGAGCCGAGCCCGGGCGGGAGTTCAGCAGCGGATGCACGTCCACCGGCCGGCGCAGGTCCGGCGGTGACCGGCGGCCCGAACGCAGGCGGGACCCGGGCGGCATCGACGCCGACGGCACGCCCTGTGCGCACCGAGCGACTGACGGCCCACACCC